>REAS01000069.1 GCA_004294495.1 Sphingobacteriales bacterium | reverse complement strand
CCTGCCGGCAGGCAGGCTAGGCCGTCCCCAATCGCACACCTGTTTAATGGTAATAAATCTATTATTAAAAGTCTATCCACAGTTTTTGGCGAAGAGCCAAATATGTTTTTAAGTTGGGGAAATAAGTAATAAGTTTATTACCTTTAAATTATGAAGTACAGCGAATTGTTTAAACTTCTTAAAAAAGATGGTTGGCTAATTACTAGACAAACGGGTAGCCATGTTATAATGTTACACCCAACTAAAAGCCAACAATTAACAGTACCTAACCATGGTAGCAAAGAAGTTAAAAAAGGTCTTTGCAATGCAATATTAAAACAAGCCGAAATTAAAACTACAAAGAGATGAAAAAGCAAAAAATAATATTTACCGTAATAAAAGAAAGTGACGGTTTTAGTGCATATACAAAAGTTGGCAAATATTTTATAGCCACCGAGGGTAATGATATCGAAGATTTAAACAAAAATATATTAGAAGCCGTTAACTTAAACTTTGAAGTTGAAGGTATTGTGTATAGCCTAAATGAAATAGCATTAAAGCCCGATTTAGCAAGCTTTTTTGAGTTTTATAAAGTAATTAATGCAAAAGCACTAAGCCAGCGTATAGGTATGAACCAAAGTTTATTAGCTCAATACATTAACGGTGTAAAAAAACCATCCAAAACACAAACCCAGCGTATTTTAAAAGGAGTACAGCAGGTTGGGAAAGAATTAGCGTCTATTCAATTTTTTTTGTAGCATTTTAAGCTAAAATATTCACGTGTATAAACTAATTTAAACCGAACGTATTTTGCTTAATTCCTTTTTTTAATTCAGTTTAATCCAAAAAAAGCCCCTTAACACTAAATTAAGAGGCTTTATTATTCACAAACAAAAAATGGCGGAGAGAGAGGGATTCGAACCCTCGGTACCGTTGCCAGTACGACAGTTTAGCAAACTGTTCCTTTCGGCCACTCAGGCATCTCTCCGTTTTTAAATCGGATTGCAAATATAGCAAACCAAACATATTTTCAAAATAGAATTTTCAAATAGATTCGCTATAATCAATTCTTACATGGTAAATGCTCATTAACATGTTCTTAAAAATAAGTTTTATTACCTCAATATCATGTAAAGTAATATCGCTATCGTCTAATTGGTGTTGCGCCAGCTTATAATCTATAATACGCTCTACCAAATCATTAATATTTTTAGCATCGGGTTCTTTTAAACTGCGTGATGCTGCTTCAACCGAATCGGCCATCATTAATACAGCAGTTTCTTTCGAAAACGGAGTAGGCCCAGGGTAACGGAAAGTATTTTCGTTAACAATTTTTTCGGGGAAGTTTTTTAAGTGCGATTGGTAAAAATAATCGACCCGAGTATTGCCGTGGTGTGTTTTTATAAAATCAACAATCATTTCTGGTATGTTATGTTTGCGGGCCATTTCTATCCCTTTGCTTACATGCCTAATAATAATTTGTGCACTTTCTTGGTACGATAATTTATCGTGTGGATTAAAACCTTTGTTTTGGTTTTCGATAAAAAACTGTGGGTTTTCGGTTTTGCCAATATCGTGGTACAATGCACCAGCCCTAACCAAAAGTGTGTTTCCTCCAATTTTATATATTGCAGCTTCGGCCAGGTTTGCTACCTGTAAAGCGTGTTGAAAAGTGCCAGGTGCTTTAGATGCTAAATCACGCAATAGCGTATTATTGGTATTGGTTAACTCCATTAAAGTAATATCTGATGTTATACCAAACAGTTTCTCGAACAAATATATTAGCGGATAAGCCAACAAAGTTAGCAACACACTAAAAACAAAAGGTACAAACACTGCCCAATTTATGGTATTGATACTACCCTCACGTATAAGTAATATACCTATAAAAACCACCAAATAATTTAATAAAATTAGCAATGCCGATAATAAAAATTGCTCGCGACGTACCAAATTTTTTATACTGTAAATGGCCACCATACCTGCTGTAATTTGCAAAAAAGCAAACTCGAAACTGTTAGGTAAAAAGAAACTAGCTATTAAAACTACCAGCAAATGTATATTCATTGCCAGTCGGGTATCAAATAATATGCGTATTATAATGGGTACAATACAATAAGGAATGTAATACAAATTAGGAATTTGAATTTTTATTGCAAACGATAAAAAAACAAGCATGCCTGTTATTACTAGCAAAATAAGCGAAATCTGACGGTTGTCGGCAAAAATATCTTTCCTAAACAAGAATAAAAAAACCATTAGCAAGGCAATTATTAAAGCTACTAACATTGCTTGCCCTAATAATACGAGTTTTCTATCACCGTTGATGTTTGCATTTTGCTCGTACGATATACGTAACGACTCTAATTTTTTGTACACTTCGGCATCAATACTGTTACCTGTTGCAATAATTAATTCACCTTTTTGCACCATACCACGTGTGCTTGATACGTTTTCTAAAGCCCTATTTTCTAACTTCTCGGTAAACTGTTCGTCGTAAAAAACATTAGGTGTTAAATGGTCTTTAATTAAGCTTAATAAAATATCGGCAGCAATAGTTTTATCTGCTGCTAACTGTTGGCTTGCTTGTAAAAAAGCAGCCGAAACGCTTAAAAGAGTAGCAGTACTCAACTCGGTTTCTATATTATTATTTAATACGGTTATTAAATAATTTTCGCCATCGCGTTGGTATTTTTTATTTAAACCAATAATACCTTTATTGTAAACTTGATTTAAAAAAATATAGCCAGCCCTAAAAGTTTTTTGTTTTAATAGCGGGTTTTGCAAATTAGATCTTCGCCACTTGGCTTCAAAATCGGCTTGGTATTGGCTTAATTGAGTTTCTTTAACTTGCTTATTGAATTTATATATAGGTAAAATTGTTTTTTTAATACTTTCTTTATCGGCGTTAACTTCTTCTGGTGTTTTTTTTAAAGGATAGTTATAAGGCGATATTAAATCATCGTGAAGCCAAACGCGGCCCTTTTCAAACTCGTATCTAAACTTAGGATGCTTTGGCAATACCATTGTAATTACCAAAATAGCACTTACCATCATTACATATTTCAGTATAGATGCGTGTCTGTTTAATAGGCCTAAAGCATATCTTTTATTAATTGATGCCACAATTTTAATATTTAAATTTTAAGCTTAAAGGGTTGGGCTTTCGCCGATGACTTAGCGGTTAAACAATAGTCGATTTCCTTTTTTTGATTCGTTAAATATACCATTTTGATACACTAAATTGCCCGAAACTATGGTATGCGTAATTTGGGAGTTAAATTTTTGACCCTCAAACGGTGACCAACCGCATTTATACAATATGTTTTCTTTATTTACAGTATAATGTTGGTGCAAATCTACCAAAACTAAATCGGCCCAGTATCCTTCTTTAATGTAACCACGTTTATCAATATTAAATAAAATTGCAGGGTTGTGTGCTGTTTTTTCCACAATAGTTTCCAAGCTAATTTTATTTTGGTGGTACATTTCTAATAAGGCGTTTAAAGCATGTTGTACAAGTGGCCCACCCGATGGGGCGTTTTCGTAATCTTGCTGCTTTTCGGCTAAGGTGTGCGGGGCGTGGTCGGTTGCTAAAACATCAATACGATTATCTAAAACAGCTTTTAATATTTCATCTCTATCTTCTTGGGTTTTAACAGCAGGGTTCCATTTTATAAAATTACCTTTTTCGGCATAATCTTTATCGCTAAACCAAAGGTGGTGGGTGCAAGCTTCGGCAGTAATTTTTTTATCTTTTAATGGAATGTTGTTATTAAATAAATGGGTTTCTTTAGCGGTAGAAATATGTAAAATATGAAGGCGTGTACCATGTTTTTGTGCCAATGCAATAGCTTTAGATGAAGATAAGAAACAAGCCTCTTCGCTTCTAATTTGCGGGTGCATTTGTATGTTTAATTTGCCATATTGTTGTTTTAATTTTGCAAAATTTTGCTTTATCAGCGGGTCGTCTTCACAATGAGAGGCTATTAGCGTGGGCGCATTAGCAAAAATTTTATCAAGTGCATCTTCATTATCTACCAACATATCGCCGGTTGACGAGCCCATAAATATTTTAATACCACACACGTTTTTTATGTTGGTTTTCATTATCTCATCTAAATTAGAATTAGATGCTCCCATAAAAAACGAATAGTTGGCTAGCGAATGTTGTGCTGCAATTTGGTATTTATCTTCTAATAATTCTTGTGTAAGTGCACTAGGAACAGTATTTGGCATTTCCATAAACGAGGTTATACCACCAGCAACGGCTGCTTTTGCTTCGGTATAAATAGTGCCTTTATGGGTTAAACCAGGTTCTCTAAAATGTACTTGGTCATCAATTAAACCAGGTAAAAGATATTTGCCTTCGGCATTTATTTCTATATCGGCTAAAACGGAAAGGTGTTTTTCTATTTTTTGGATAATGCCGTCTTTTATAAAAACATCGGCAATGTTTTGTTTACCTTCGTTTACTAAAGTTGCTTGTTTTATTAAAATTGAGTTTGCCATAGGGCGAAGTTAATATACTTAAGGCTATTTTAAAATAATTAGGGTTTATTGATTTTTTTGGCTTAAGATTAAACTTTTATTGCGCTAATTTTGTTTGTAGTTAAGTATTACGTTTACCTGCTATTAAATGGCTTTGTATTGAAGAAATTGTTTTAACATTAACCTAATTTAAACAGGTTTTGCGTAAGGGATTGCAGCGAAAATCAATTTTGCCCTCCCCTAACCCCAAAGGGGAAAATGGAGGGCAAAATTATTGTAGCGCAAAGCCCGACCCTTTTCGGGTTACGCCCAAATTAAAAAATAATTAAACTACCCTCCACTAACTAATAAACTAAACCCACTCGCCCAAAATATGACCATAACCATAATAGTAGCCACCGACCAACATAACGGCATTGGTGCAAACAACCAATTGCTGTGGCATTTACCTGCCGATTTAAAGTTTTTTAAACAAACCACTACTGGCCATACAATAATTATGGGGCGCAAAACATACGACTCGATTGGTAAACCCTTGCCCAACCGCCAAAGTATGGTAATTACAAAACAACCAAATTTAAAAATTGAAGGTGTACAGGTTTTTAACGCTATGGCGGATGCTTTAGCGGCTTGCGATGTAGAAAAAGAGGTATTTATTATTGGCGGTGCCGAAATTTACAAACTAGCTTTGCCCTTAGCCAACAAAATTTATTTAACTAAAGTAGAGGGTATTTTTAATGCCGATGTGTTTTTTCCTGAAATATTAACCAGCGAATGGAAAGAAACCGAACATACTTTTTACCCTAAAGACGAAAAAAACGCTTTCGATTTTACTTTAATAACTTTAGTTAGAATATAATTGGCTTAACGATTTGGTAAATTAAAAATTTAATTAGCTTTGCCATCTTGAAAAGAAAACCAATAAAAATAAAATGCAAGGTAAAGGAATAATAAAATTTGCTGCAATTGTAATTGCAATTGTGTGTTTATACTCGCTATCGTTCACTTTTGTGGCCAATAAAGTAGAAAAAGATGCCAAAGAATATGCCAAAGGTAATGTTGATTTAGAGCGAGCTTACCTCGATTCTATAAGTACAAAATCGGTTTACCCTTTGTTTAACCATACTTACCAGTATGTTAAAGAACGTGAAATACCACTAGGTCTTGATTTAAAAGGCGGTATGAACGTTACTATGGAAATTGAGTTGGTGCAATTGGTTAAAAGTTTAGCCAATAACCCAACCGACCAAAACTTTAATGCTGCTTTGGGCAATGCACAAGCTGGTTTAGCAAATTCGCAAATTGGTTTTATTAAATTGTTTGTTAAAGAATATGAAAAAGTATCTCCAAGTGGCAAACTTGCTGTGTTTTTTGCTACTAAAGAAAACGCTGCCGAGTTAAAGCTTAACGCAACCAATGCTGATGTGCAATCGTTTTTAGAGAAACAAGGTAAATCGGCGGTTGATAGATCGTTTAATATATTAAGAACCCGTATTGATAAGTTTGGCGTAACCCAACCCAACATACAATTACAAGAAGGTAGCAACCGTATATTGGTTGAGTTGCCTGGAGTAACCGATAAACAACGTGTACGTAGGTTATTACAAGGGTCGGCTAAGTTAGAGTTTTACGAAGCGCATGATAACAGCGAAATTTTTCCTTTGTTGCAAAACATAAATAATATTTTAGCAGCAAAAGCACCTAAAGATAGCGCTACAACAACTTTAGTTAAAGATACTTCGGCAAGTAAAGATAAACCAGCTTTATTGACTGCTAAAAAAGATGCATCGGCAGCAAAAGACAGTTCGAAAAACGCTATCGAAATGGCCAAAAAAAATCCATTATTTGCTTTGCTGTCTCCAGCCACTCAACAAGGTAAAGATGGACAACAAGGTTTAAGTGCCGGACCAGTAGTTGGTTATAGCGCACAAAAAGATACAGCTAAAGTAAACGCATTATTAAACTCGGCCGATATTAAATCTATTATCCCATCAAACGTAAAGTTATTATGGGGTATAAAAGCGGTATCTCCCGAAACTAAAGTTTTTCAATTATTTGCTATAAAACCTACAGGTATTAATGGTGAACCAGCTTTAGAAGGCGATGTTATATCAAACGCTCGTGAAGATATTGACCAACAAGGCAACCCAGAAGTTACCATGACTATGAATGGTGATGGTGCCCGTGAGTGGAAACGCATTACCGCCGCCGCCGCCGGTACGCCGCAAAGTGAAGAAGATAATAAATGTATTGCTATTGTTTTAGATAATTCGGTTTATACGGCTCCTCGTGTATCGGGCGAAATACCAAATGGTGTATCCTCAATATCGGGAAGTTTTACGATTGATGAAACAAAAGATTTAGCCAACGTTTTAAAAGCAGGTAAGTTACCAGCCCCAGCAAAAATTGTTGAAGAGGCAATTGTAGGCCCATCGTTAGGTGCCGAAGCTATTACATCGGGCTTAATGTCGGCATTGGTAGGTTTAATTGTAGTATTAATATTTATGATGTTTTACTATAACCGAGCAGGTACAGTAGCCAACATAGCCGTTTTTGCCAATATATTTTTCTTAATGGGCGTATTGGCATCGTTTACTGCGGTACTAACTTTACCCGGTATTGCAGGTATTGTGCTTACAATGGGTATGGCGGTTGATGCCAACGTACTTATTTACGAACGTATAAGGGAAGAGTTAGGTTTAGGAAAATCGTTAAAACAAGCCATTGCCGATGGTTACAAACACGCTATGCCATCTATTTTAGATGGTCAGATAACTACCTTTATTACAGGTGTTATTTTGTACGTTTTTGGCTCAGGCCCGATTTCGGGTTTTGCAATTACCTTAATGATAGGTATAATAACATCGTTATTTACCGCAATATTTATATCGAGATTAGTGTTTGAGTGGATGTTGAGCAAGGATATGAAAATTAAATTCTCGAACCCTTGGAGTGCAAATACGTTTAAAAACGCAAATTACAAGTTTGTTAAAAATCGTAAATGGTTTTATATAGGCTCGGGCTCGTTTATTGCCTTGGGTATTATATCAATTATGTTGCGTGGCTTTAGTTATGGTGTTGATTTTAAAGGTGGCCGTTCGTACGTGGTACGTTTCGAAAAAAGCGTTACTACCGATAATGTACGTGATGTATTAAAAGAAACTTTTGGTGGCACACCCGAGGTTAAAACTTTTGGAAGCGACGATCAAGTAAGGGTAACAACATCATACAAAATTGATGATACCGCCAACAATGCCGACCAACTGGTAGAAAACAAACTATACGAAGGGTTGAGCAAAATTGAAGGTAACAAAGCAAAAATAATGAGTTCGCAAAAAGTAGGTCCAACGGTAGCTAACGATGTACGTATATCGGCAGTTTACTCGGTAATACTATGTATTTTTGCCATTGCTATTTACATTTTTATACGCTTTAAAAAATGGAGTTATAGCGCAGGAGCATTGGTTGCCGTAACCCACGATGTACTTTTAGTACTTTCATTCTTCTCGCTATTTAACGGTATTTTACCATTCTCGTTAGATATTGACCAAGCATTTATTGCCGCTATACTAACCGTAATTGGTTACTCTATTAACGATACCGTTGTTGTATTTGATAGGATTAGAGAGTTTTTAGCCAACCACCACGCCAAAACCGACGATATGAAAGTGGTTATTAACGATGCTATTAACAACACGCTTAGTCGTACGGTAATTACAGCCTTAACGGTAATATTTGTGTTGGTAGTATTATTTGTATTTGGTGGCGAGGTAATAAGAGGTTTCTCTTTCGCCTTATTAATAGGTGTAATATTTGGTACCTACTCATCTATTTGTGTTGCCACACCTGTAGTGGTAGATTTAGCCAAAGATGTTAAAATGTAAAATTTAACTCATAAAATACAAAAGCCGTATTCTTTAATTAGAATGCGGCTTTTTTTTGTGGGTTTGTTAACCAAAGAAGGTAAGACGAAATTGACGACACCAAGCGGTAGAAATACTGTGGCAAAGAAATCCACACTGTTTAAACAACATTTATTTGCTTATTTGTTGCACACTGCAGGGTTGTTATCGGGGCATTAAATACATCCAATAAAATACATACGTAGCGAATCATTTAAATATTGTGTATTAGAAGCATTTAGAGGCAACGAAATTATTAGGCTGAATCGGGGGTTTTCTTCAAACCACGGTTTTAAAATAGGTCGGGATGGAGTTTTTGGTTTGCTATCAGATTGTGGACTTTTAGTAGTAAAACGGAAAGCGCCAATTTCCGCTTTCATGGGCTACACAAAACATAAATTGTAGACCATATTGAGGATTTATTTCTAATTTTAAACATTAAACAGAATTAATTTAAAAAATTGTAAACTTTTTAAAAGACAAGAAAGTTGCCTTTGAAAATTTAGACAGAGGCATATCTTTAACCTAAAATTTAAAATAAAATGAGCAACCGTCGAACCTTTATAACAAACAGCTTAACTAGCATTGCATGGCTTACTATTTTACCAACTTTAAGCCCTTATGCGCAAAATATAAATCAGCCTAAACTAGGCAGGGCAAAAGTTAAATTACGTTTTGCTTTAGTATCCGACGGGCATTATGGACAAAAAGATACCCCATACATCGAAAATTTTAATAATATGATTAGCTGGGTAAACCAAGAACACAAAACCAGCGGCTTAGATTTTGTAATAGTTAACGGCGATATTGTACACGACCGCCCCGATTTACTTACCGTAGTGAACCAAAACTATTTCTCTAAATTTAAAATGCCCTATTATGCAATACCTGGAAATCACGATTTTGCCGATGCCAAACTTTGGAAATCGGTATTTGGTTACGAGGATACTTACGCTTTTGAAAAACAAGGTATTGCGTTTATAACCGCAAACACATCAAACATCAAAGGAGAATTTTTATGCCCCGACAATAAGTATTTAAAAGCACAACTAGAAATCCATAAAAACAAAGCTATAATTTTTGTGGTAATGCACATCCCCTCCTACCAAATGGTTAAAAGAAGAATTTTACAATGCCGATTGCGAAGAAACCCTAAATTTACTACACAGCTACCCTAATGTAAAAGCTGCTTTCCATGGTCACGACCATAATATGGATGGTGTACGTTATACAAACAAGTTTCCACATTTTTTTGATGCACATTTTGGGGGTAACTGGGGTACTAACTATAAAGGATACCGAATTGTAGAAATAAGTACCGATAATAAAATAAATACTTACCAAGTAAACGCTAGTAAAACCCCCGTTTTAAACAGCAATAGTTTGTAAAAGTAATATTAAACTACCTTTTAGAATTTTCAAATTAATTTTAAGTTTACTAGTTTAATTTTAAACATTTTATTTGTACTTTGTGTATAATACAATGTTGCTTACAAAATAATTTGCAATATTATTTTACTTACAAATATTGAATTAAATTAATAATCTTGGTATGGATAAACATTGTTTAGATTGTGATACGATTATTAAAGGCCGCAGCGATAAAAAGTTTTGCGACGACCAATGCCGAACAAATTATAACAATAAAATTAAGATAGAAGTTACAGGTTCGCTAAAAACTATAAACAAAATTTTGAAACAAAACCGTAGCATTTTAGAAAAACTATGTGTTGATGGTAAGGCTAAAATCAGTAAAATTAAACTGGTACAACATGGTTTTAATTTTACTTATTTTACCCATTTATACGAAACACAAAAAGGGCAAACTTATAAATTTTGCTACGAATTTGGGTATTTGGCTTTGGAGCAAGATTGGTTTTTGTTGGTGAAACGAATAGAGAATAGATAAAATTTATTTAACTTTATATTTATTTTTATTCCTAAAAAGTATAATAATAAAAGTAAAAATGCAAAATATTTCTTTTAACACACAACTTTACACCCCAGCAGAACAATTACAAAATTATGTACAGTTTTATACTTACACCGAAGTTGAGGGTGAAACAAAAGAATTTTTTGTTGATCTTTTTCCAGTAGGTTATTGCGTGATATCATTTATTTTAAATGATGGTAGTCTTGTTGTTATAAATGATAAAATTTTTACTGCTAAAGCAACTATCACTGGGCAGTTAATGCAGCATTACAAAGTTAGGGTTAATAACATACATAAATTTGTTTATATTTTATTTAAACCTTTAGGTACCTTTGAGTTATTAAAAATAAAGCAACATAAATTAGCTTTTAATTTTACCGATATTAGCACACTTGAATTACCCAACTACCAAACATTTTTGCTTAACACTTCTAATTTTGCAGTTAAGGATATATCATATTTTACTAAACAAATTGATAGATGGTTAATAACATTAATAAATGAAGTTAAAACCGACAAAAAGCTAATTATTATTAAAAAAATTATTGATTTTATAAATTGTACTGAAGAGAAAATTTTATTAAAAAATATTTACCAAAAGTTTAAAATCTCAAAAACTTCGCTTGAGTTACATTTTAAAGAAAAATTGGGCTTAAGCCCAAAACAGTATATAAAATTTGTACGTTTTAACAAAGCCTACGAACTTATTAAAAATGGTTATTCGCAACCATGGGCAAATATCGTTTACCAAAACGACTATTTCGACCAATCACACTTTATTAAAGATTTTAAAAAAATGTTTGGCTACACCCCAAGCCAGTTTTATAAAAGTACGGTTAATATTGCAACGCATATTAGAGAAAAAATAACTCAAGAAGAAAAATTATAGTTTTTTGGTGCTTTTTTACAATCAAGAGTTTTTGGTGAAACATATTTTTACAAAAAAATAATTTACGAAAATAATTTATCATGAAAAACTATTTACAATTATTCCTATTTTTATTATTGTTAAATGCAACAGCTTATGCACAAGATGGCGTAAGTATTGGTGCAACTACTGCCCACGGTAGCGCAATGCTAGATATTACATCAACCAATAAAGGTTTATTAATACCTAGAATGACCACTGCACAACGAATGAATATAGGCTCTACTCCACCATTTGCGGTTCCTACCCAAGGGCTTATGGTTTTTGATACCGATTTAGATTGTATAATGAATTATACACTTGCCAGTGGCTGGAAAGCATTGGTACAAAGCGGTAGCCCAAAAGCTGTTGCTTTTAAAGTGTCTGGAGGGACATTCCCAAGTTATGATACTTTCAATAAAGTATTTATGGCAGTTAATGCTGGTGTAGGTTACAATTATGGCGGTACGGTTTCTCTAATTGATGGTAGATCTGTTTTTACAGCACCAACTTCGGGTGTATATCATTTTGAAGTTAACTTAAAGTTCTTTACAGATTTAAAAACCACTACTAAATACCAAATTAGGTTTAGAAAACATAGTTCGATAGATGAAAATTCATACTCTTATGGTACACTTCATTTTGATGGTACTTTTGATATTCAAGAAGCTGTTGCCGTTAAAGATTATGTTTTAAATATTGGAGACACTATTGATGTAGAATATTTGATAAAAGCACCAAGCCCTACACCTGGAGTCTTTAATATTGTGAATACAATTTCTACTTTTTCTGGATTTAGAATCTCAGCATTTTAATACCATACACGATATTTTTTAATATATAAAGCATTTACCTATGAAAAAATTATTAACTATTTTTGGTATATTTTTGTTTTCTTTCTCTTACGCACAATTAAATGTGCCCATAGGTACAAATTTTGTAGTGTCATCTAACACTTCTTTAGCAGTAAACAACTTATTAATAAAACCTAATGTAGCCTTTAATCTTGCTGGATTTTCGGTTAATAAAAGTACTACTGCTGTACCGTTTGGAGGAAATTTTAGCATCAACAATGTTTATAACTTCGGTAATTTAGTAAATAACTTTACAGGCGAAATAGGTTTGTTTTACAAAGAAGCCGAACTTAATGGCAACATTGCGAATAATTTAAAAATTATTTACAATAATGGTACTAATGATTTACAAGCTACAAATAGCGTAGCTTTAACTGCAAATAATTATGTAAGTAATATGTTTTTAAGCCCCCAAAACATAAAAAGTATAAGTGCATTTTCGCCTAGCGTTTTACCTATATCATTACTTAGCTTTAAAGTTGAAAAATTGAATAACAAAATAAAACTTAATTGGATAAGTGAAAATGAAGTTAATGCAGCATATTACGAGATAGAACACTCTATTGACGGCGTAAATTTCAATAAATTACAAAAAATTACGGCTTCGGGAAATAGCCAAAAAGAAGTTATTTATCATGCTTATGATAATCAGCCAAATATTGGTCTTAATTATTACATGCTAAATCAATTTGATTTTGATGGTAATAAAAGCTTTCTTGGTTTAAAAAAAGTTAGTTTTATTATAAACAATAATGATTATTCTATTTCGCCAAATCCTTTTATAACTTTTATAAATATTGTAAGTCCTTTTAAAATTAGTACAATAGAATTAATTAATATAAACGGAAAAAAAGTTAAACAAATTAAATGTAATACACAAAGATATACGCTAAAAACGGACAATATAACTGCTGGCGTTTATATTTTAAAAATATCTACTGAATTTGAAAACAAATTTTTTAAGGTTACAAAATTTTAAGTTTAAGTATCTAAACCCATTCTAATTTTTTTACCTTTAATTTTTTCGTCTTTTAGCAAGCGTAAAACTTCTGGTAGTTTCTCTCGTTTTATAGCGGCGTAACTTACATGGTCGGCTACTTCTATTAAACCTAATTCTGTTTTTTCTAATTTACCTTTTTGCAATAATAAGCCAACAATATCAACTTTGTTAACTTTATCTTTTTTACCTGCCGCTACGTAAAAAGTTACCCAGTCGGTTGGTTTTGGTAGGGGTAAGTTTTCAGGTAATTTTTCTATTTCGGGTTCATCGGTAATAAATTTTGGTAGGGTTTCGTTTTCGCCTAAAATTAAATATGCGGTACCATCGGCTTTCATACGGGCCGTACGTCCGTTGCGGTGCGTATAAGCATCAAGGCTGTTAGGTAATTGGTAATGAATTACATAAGCAGTTTCGGGTATATCTAAGCCTCTTGATGCTAAATCAGTGGTAACCAAAATATGATAGCTGCCGTTTCTGAATTTTATTAACGACTTTTCTCTATCAGGCTGATCCATACCGCCATGAAAAACACCGTGTGCAATTTGCATGTCATACAAAAGTTCGCTTATACGCTCTACTGCATCGCGGTGATTGCAAAAAACCAAACATGTTTTATTTTCGGTTTTGCATATTAAATTAAATAAGGTAGCCAATTTATCTTGGCCTTCTGCCAATACGGTTTTAAGTTTTAGGGCTGGTTTTTGCTCTACATCTTTTAAAAAGTTAACCTCAAAAATGTTTTTTATCCCCGTAAAGGGCGGTATAATATCCATTTTAGTGGCCGATGTAAGCACATTTTTATGCAAGTTGCGTAGGCTTTGTATTATAAAAGTCATATCGCCTTCAAAGCCAAACTCTAACGATTTGTCAAATTCATCCAAAACTAAAACCTTAACGGTTTGCACATCAAAACTTTCGTTTCGTACGTGGTAAGCTATGCGCCCAGGTGTACCAATTAAAACTGCTGGTGGTTCAATTAAATTATTTTTTTCGGTTTTTACAGGATGGCCACCGTAACAGCAATTAACTTTAAAGCCGGTATCCATTTGTTTAAAAACCTGTTCTATTTGCAAACCTAACTCCCGCGAAGGCACCAAAATTAACACTTGTACACCTTTAGTTTTTTGCGATAAAAAATTGAGTAGTGGCAATAAAAATGCCAGCGTTTTACCACTGCCTGTAGGCGATAACAAAAGTACATCTCTTTTTTTATCTATAGCTGCCAAGGCTGCCTGCTGCATGTTATTAAGTGCAACTATATTTAATTTTTGTAAAACGGTATTAAGCATTAATTTTAAATTTTGCGCAATTTACTATAATAAGTGGGCAAAATATTTTTTATTAGGATTGAGCAGGAATAACTATTCTATGTTTCAAAAATTATTGAACTAAATAGTTATACTTTAATGGAAGTAATAATGAAAAAATATTTAGCTCTTCGCTATAATGTGTGGATTAATAATTTCATTAAAAATAATGGGCATTTATTTTTTTCTTTTTCCTTGATAAAAAAAACAAAAAATCCTGCCGGCAGGCAGGCAGGCTAGGCCGTCCCCAATCGCACACTTGTTCAATGTAAATAAATCCTATTATTAAAAGTCCATCCACAGTTTTTGGCGAAGAGCCAAATATTTAGCTCATTTTGAGTTTTTTCTGAATATCCTGAACGTATGTTTTAAACTTTTTATCGGTATCAATTAAATCCTCTACGGTTTGGCATGCGTAAATTACAGTTGAATGGTCTCGACCACCAAAAAATGCACCAATAGATTTTAATGAGGTTTTTGTGTGACCTTTTGCTAAGTACATAGAAATTTGACGGGCCTGTACAATTTCTCGTTTCCTGGTTTTAGATTTTACCATATCAACCGATACTTCAAAATATTCGCAAACTAGTTTTTGAATATATTCCATAGATATTTCTTTACTAGTGTTCTTAATAAAGTTTTTTAGCATTTGCTTAGCTAAATTTAAATCTATTTGTTTTTTGTTTAAGGTTGAATGTGCTAAAAGCGAAACCATTGCACCTTCTAATTCTCTAACGTTATTGTCAATATTTAGGGCAACATATTCAATTACATCGGCAGGTAAATCTATACCATCTTGGTACATTTTCTGTTTAAGAATTGTTATTCTTGTTTCAATATCGGGTATGGTTAAATCTGCCGAAAGTCCCCATTTAAACCTCGACAATAACCGTTCTTCTAAACCAGCTAAGTCTTTGGGTGCTTTATCTGATGTTACAATTAGCTGTTTACCTGTTTGGTGTAGGTGGTTAAAAATATGAAAGAAAATATCTTGAGTTTTTTCTTTGCCAGCTAAATTATGCACATCGTCCATAATTATCACATCCATTGCTTGGTAAAAATTCACAAAATCGTTTATGGTTTTGTTTTTAAGCGATTCGTAAAACTGACTTGTAAATTTTTCGCTTGAAACATATATTACCAATTTATCGGGCATGCTTCGCTTAATTTCGTTACCAATGGCTTGCGCTAAATGCGTTTTACCTAAACCACTAACGCCATAAATCATTAATGGGTTAAAAGAAGTACCACCCGGTTTAGCAGCAACTGCCAAACCAGCCGAGCGGGCTAAACGGTTACATTCGCCTTCTATAAAATTATCGAAAGTGTAGTTTGGGTTAAGTTGTGGATCTACCTGCAATTTTTTTAACCCAGGTATTACAAAAGGATTTCTAATATCTTTATTTAATGTAATAGGCATTGGTATTGATTGTACTTTGCCCTCGGCACCATTTCCGCTTGATGGCATATTGGTAGTGTAAGGTATACGAGATGATGATTTTTCAACAACAATATTATACTCTAACCTCCCATTATCGCCCAAAAATTTTTTAATTGTTTTTCGCAACAATACAACATAGTGTTCTTCAAGCCATTCGTAAAAAAACAAACTGGGCACCTGTATGGTTAATATACTATCTTCGAGCTTTAAAGCTATAATAGGCTCAAACCAAGTTTTATAGCTTTGGTTTGGTATATTATCTTTAATAACCTGAAGACAATTATTCCAAATATTGATACCAGTTTTTTCCATAAGTTTTTACTAATGTATTGAGTGTTAATAAAATGGTAATTGGGTAGATTGCCATTTTTGGAACTTCGAATATTGGAAAAATTTTTGGTTAAAAAAACTAAAATCGTAAATTATGTTCAATAACCTCAAGGGCAGATGTGTAGGCTATTTTTTTGTTTTTGTTACGGTCAAACACAAAATCAACCCTACCTAAATTTATGCCAGCAAAACCCACTTGGTTAACCAAAGTTTGTGTGCCTGCTAAATTTAAAATTGGGCTGGGTTGAGATAGAAAAGTGTGGGTGTGGCCACCTATAATTAAATCTATATGTTTGCTATTTTTTGCCAAAACAATATCAGAAACTTTATTTTCTTTGTACTGATAACCTAAATGTGAGAGACATATTATTAAATCGCATTTTTGGTCGTACTTTAAAAATTTTTCCATTTCTGTGGCTTTTTCTAACGGATTTAAGTATTTGGTTTCGCCAAATTGTTTGGGGTTTACCAAACCGGTAAGTTCTATACCTATACCAAAAACGCCTACTTTAATTGTACCCTTATTAAAAATTTTAAAGGGTATTGTTTTGCCCTCCATAGCCGTGTTGGTAAAGTTATAATTTGCATTTAAAATTGGAAAATTAGCATATTTTAATTGTTTGGCAAAGCCTTCAACACCGTTATCAAAATCGTGGTTACCCATAATAGATGCTTCGTAACCCATCATACTCATCATTTTAATTTCTAACTCGCCACCCCAATAGTTAAAATATGGTGTGCCTTGAAAAATATCTCCAGCATCTAAAAGCAAAACGTGTTCTTGTTGCTTGCGTATTGCTTTTATTAATGCGGCTCGTGGCGCAACGCCTCCTTTTCCTGCATTATTTGTTCCATCGTCGGGGAATGGGTCTATCCTGCTATGTACATCATTTGTATGCAATATGGTAATTTGTTGAATATCATTTTTAGCATAAATATCATTTATACTCGTACCAAAAGATAGTAATGCAGCCCCAGCAACCGCTTTTGATAAAAAGTTTCTTCTATTTAACTTTAATTCTTCCATCGATTTTGGGGTTTAAGTTTCTTCCTGCAATTTTCTCTTTTTCTAAATATTGTAAAATTGCAGTTCGCATTAGTAAATTTATGTCTTTTCGGTTAGTACCCAAATAAAATACAGCACCTTTGTCGCCGCCGTTTGCAATATAATCTGATGTTAATACCGTATATGTTTTAGTGCTATCAAATGCTTTATTATTAACTTTTATATCAACAGCCTTACCATTGCTGATAGTATAAGATGCACCCGAAATTGGCTCACCACCATCTGAAGCCATATAATCGAAAAATTTTTGTGTATTGTCTCCCGTAAATTGTACGGTTACGAAATAATTTTCGAATGGCATTAATTCAAAAATCTTATATCGGTAAATGTTTCCTTGGGGTAATGGCAAACGTAACCCACCGTAGTTAGTAAACGCAATATCAAAATCAATATTAGCTGCTTTTGCACTTTGGTACATTGCATCGGCAAATAAATTATTTAGTGCACCTTCTGGTTTATTTTTTTCAATTTTTATGTCAGATACGGCAACAATATCGTTCATTACCGAGTCTAATTTTTGCTTATAAGGTTTGTAAAATGCCAGCATTTCACTGTCGGCTGGCATAGTTTTACTTATTGGATAAAGTTGTTTATTAACCTTACTTAGCTTTAACTTTGGCGAGCAAGCAACCCCAAAAATTACAATAAAAAACAGGAATAAAATATTCTTATTTTTATTAAAACTAGTAGATTTAAGGGACAAATGCACCAAGTTAAATCTTAGCAAAAAAATTATCGTTTTGGTTATTGAATTGATTTTTATAGCCTCCGGAAGTTTACCACGCACTACCGAAAAATTTACACCACCTTTTTGTATCATGTTTTTTCCGTTTTGTATTACACGGTTATAAACGCCGCCGCTACCACCGCCTTTACGCTCCTTATTTTCTTCTTCAAAAACTGCAACACCATTCAAATTTTGTAAAATTTGGTTTTGTATTAGTTGGTTTTGTGTGGCTATGGTATTTGTATCAAACATTTTGGGAAATGATTTATGGGGGATAAATAAATTTCGGGATTATTATGGGTATTTTTTCTGCTTGCAAAAATAAGAAAAGTTTCAATTTTATGAACTTTTTATATTTGATTCCTTTTCAATTTTCGGCTAAATTAAGGGCTTTTAAGCTTTTAAATTGATGTATAAGGTATATTTTATTGGCTATTGCTAATTTTATTTCTGTTGATTTTTGATTGTATGGGTCTCAATTTTTGCCCAACAAATTAGAAATGATTTTATATTCCATATTTTTTTAAATACTATGCAATTTTTAAACTTAAGACTTAAAATGTATAGTTTGCCTTTTGGATAAATGCGATACTTTCCCACTACAGCCCAAGCACCAAAAATACCAAATGGTTGTGCCCACACTTTATCTGCAACAGCTAAAAATTTATAGTGCTAATTGTAAAGGGAAAGAGTACGGCAAAGGTAGAGTTCGGTTCAAAAATACACGTTTCGCTAGTAGATGGATATGCTTTTTTAGACGAGTTAAGTTGAGATACCTTTAATATAGGATCACATAGGATGAGTTAGGTAGAAAACTACAAAAAAAGCTTTGGGTATTATCCAAAGGAGGTTTTAGCTAATCAAATATATAATACGGGAGCAAATGGAAGACTTTAAAAGAGATAGACATCAAGCTTTGGGCGAAGCCACTCGGGAGACCATTGGCGGTAAAGAAAAAATACGTAAGATTACGGGAAAGAAATCCGATGGAAGGTAAGTTTGGATAAGCAAAAACAGGTTATAGTTTAGGTAATACAAACCCCCCGTTTAAAACATAACAACGAATATTGGATTTGTCAGCGTCTTTATGGTGATTAACAGATGGGATGGCACCTTTTTGGGTAAAATTTTGGGTAATTATTTAGCAATGCTAAAAATGTTTCAGCTTAAAATTACTAAAATGATGAAAGATAGATCAATGTCGTTTACTTAAGCAAAAGTACACGATATTTTAATCAAAAATGATTTTTTTATATGCGCTTTTTGTTGTATTTTTAAGTAGTATATAGGGGG
>REAS01000068.1 GCA_004294495.1 Sphingobacteriales bacterium | reverse complement strand
GGTGTCATTTTTTTTTATTGGACACAATTTGTCCATCAAAAAAATGATTTTTTATTTACGCTAATATAGCACTTTTTTTTAAAAGCGGTTGCCCTGGGTTATGGGGAATAAAAAAGATTTAGCGAACAGCGTGTATAAACGCCCAAATTATAATAACAGCTATTAAATTACGGCATTTTTAATTTTAACTTATGTTAGTATTTAATACCATATAATTTATTGAAAAAAACAGCAACCATACATTGCAATAAAAACTTTACTTTTGTGGGTAATGGATAATAAGATATATATATGCGACGGTAAGTTTAATACCGATAATTCTTTAAACTATCAACTTTTAGTAGAAATAGGAGCAAATTATTATTCGTATGCTGTTGTTGATGCGGATGCAAAATTAAAAGCTATTTCGTATAACAGTGTTTCGATATTTGCAATTTTAGATGATGAGCCTGTGCTAAAGTTATCGTTTAAAAGCACAATAATTAGCTTAAATACCCAAAATTTTACATTTATACCCACTGCACTTTACAACCAAAACCAACAATTGGCTTACACGCAATTTTTAAATAATGCCCAAGCTAATACACTTTACTCCCATACATTGTTAGACGGACAAATAACGGCCTTACATAATTACAATACTGACCAACTAAATGCCATCAAAAAAGTTTTTAAGGAAGCAAAAATAATCCCACAATACTTACCCTTTATAGAAAGTACTTTTAAACAATTTAATGCCATTTTAGGTGTGCAATTATTTTTAAATGTACAATTAAACCATATTGAACTATTGATTTTACATAATGGTGAACTAAAATTTTACAACGTTTTTGAATGTTTTAACAATGATGAAATGTTGTACTATACCATGTTGGCTTGTAAAAAAAATGATATACAACCACAAAATGTAACTTTACGTGTTTGTGGCAAAATAGGCCTGGATACTGACGCTTACCAACAATTAAATTGCATTTTTACCGACATTAGGCTTACCAAAACCACTGCTATTTATGTTAACAGTGCCGAATTTGAGACTGTAGAAGCACATAAATATTTCTCGCTTTTAAGTTTAATTATATGCGAATAATTGGCGGAAACTTAAAGGGGATACGCATAAACCCACCTAAAAACTTACCCGTAAGGCCAACCACCGATATGGCAAAAGAATCGTTATTTAACATTTTAAATAATTTAGTTGATTTTGAGGATTTACAAGTTTTAGATCTTTTTAGTGGCACTGGCAATATAAGTTTAGAATTTGCATCGCGTGGGGCAATTAAAGTTACAGCAGTTGATAGAAACTTTGGCTGCTTTAACTATTTAAAACGAACTGCTACTGATTTAAATTTATTAAATATTGATGCCCACAAAGCCGATGTTTTTAAATATTTAGAGACAGAAACTGAAAGTTACGACCTTATTTTTGCCGACCCGCCTTTCGATTTACCAACCATACCACTAATTGCCCCATTAATTTTCGATAAAAAATTGTTAAACCCAGGTGGCATTTTAATTATAGAACACCAAAGTACGCAAGATTTGCACCAACATCCCAATTTTACCGAAAAACGAAAATACGGTTTCTCGGCTTTTAGTTTTTTTAGCAATTAAACCACCAAATTTACTTTATATGAATATCGCATTGTTTCCAGGCTCGTTCGACCCAATTACCAAAGCACACGTTGATATTTTAAACAGAGCTTTACCACTTTTTAGCAAAGTATATGTTAGCGTAGGTTTAAACAGCAATAAAACTGCTTTATTAAGTGCCAATGTTCGTTTAGAAATGCTAACCAAAGTTTTTGCCCACCAACCCAAAATTGTAGTAACTAGTTACGAAGGGCTAACGGTAGAGTATTGTAAAAAAATAAATGCTACACACATGATAAGGGGCATTAGAACCGTTTCGGATTTTGAATACGAAAAAGCGATAGCCCAAATGAACCACGCTTTAGAACCACAAATAGAATCTATTTTTATTGTTAGCAAACCTGGTTATTCATCAATAAGCTCAACCATTGTACGCGAAATTTTACGTTACAACGGAAATGTTTCTCAATTTGTACCAGCCGAAGTATTGCCTTTTTTAAAAAGTTAATTCTTTAAATCTAAAAAATTAGTTTTTATAAGCATCCAAAACATCTAAAATTGAGGGGTATGTATTTGCCTGTACTATTTGCCAATCGGTTTTTAAAAACCACTGTACTTCGGTAATTCCTTCTTCTAATTGTGGCACAAGCGCTTGGTTAGCAATAGCTTTCATGCAATACCAATGCGATATTTTAAGTACAATTTTCCCTTTTAACTCGTAAATATGGTAGGTTTTGGTTATTTTTTCCCCTAAACTTTGCACCGTAATACCACACTCTTCTTCAACTTCCCTTACCGCTGCATCTTTTTTCTTCTCTCCAACCTCTAATTTTCCTTTGGGTAAATCCCAAAAACCGTTTCTTTTAATAAAAAGATATTTTTTTTCATCGCTTTTTACCAAACCACCAGCAGCTTCAATAACTTTAATATTTTTTTGAATGTTTAAAAAAAAACTTTTAGGCTTGTCGGTTAAAATTAAGAATGTGGCTAAATTATTGTTAAATAAAGTATGATAAAAAATTTCAAAATCAAATGTCTGTACATCAATCAATTGATAGTTTACAATTTGCTGTGGAACGTAAGAACTGATGATGAGAATTTTTTGGTTGATATAAATATTGTATTTTTGAGCCATTATGTATAATAAAAGTGAGATAGAACAAAAAGTTGCCGAATTTCTGCTGCAAATAAAAGCAATTAAATTGCAACCTAATAATCCATTTACGTGGGCCTCTGGTTTAAAATCTCCAATATATTGCGATAACCGCATAACGCTTTCATACCCAGCTGTTAGAACATATATTAGACAAAAACTAACCGAACTTATACAAGAAGAATATGGCCCAGCAGGTGTTATTGCAGGTGTAGCCACAGCAGGTATACCTCAAGGTGCTTTGGTAGCTCAAGAGCTTGGTTTGCCATTTATATATGTTAGGGCATCGGCAAAAGAACACGGTACAGGAAAACTAATAGAAGGGGAAATTAACCCCAACCAAAGGGTTGTTTTGGTTGAAGATTTAATATCGACTGGCAAAAGTAGCATTCAGGCTGTTGAAACATTGCGTAATGCGGGTTATGAAGTTGCTGGTGTTGTTGCAATTTTTTCGTACGGATTTGATGCAGCAACCGAAAACTTTAGTAATGCTAAATGTAAATTTAATACACTATCAAACTACCCTGCATTAATTAGCTATGCGGCAGAAAACAATTATATTTCTGATAATGATTTAGCTTTATTAAACGATTGGTCTAATAACCCAACAGATTGGGGCAAAGAAATTGAAGTTTAGACTTTTATAGTAGTAAGTGTTTTTTAGTCGTAAGTTATTTTAGTCGTAAGTCATTTGTCTAGAGTAGATAGTCTTTTTTAGTCGTAAGTTATTTGTCTAGAGTAGATAGTCTTTTTTAGTCGTAAGTGATTTTAGGCTTTTATAGTCGTAAGTGGTTTGTGTAGAGTAGATAGACTTTTTTATTCGTAAGTTATTTTAGTCGTAAGTCATTTTTCTAGAGTAGATAGACTTTTTTATTCGTAAGTTGTTTGTTAGAAACAATTAGCCTTTTTAAATTAATTCTGTTTAGTCTACATTTATAAATAAATTTTAAATACGATTTACAATTTATATTTTGCTTTCGCCAATAAAAGTGGAAATATGGATGTCACTCATATGTTTTCATATAATTCAAAATATACCCATCCTAATAATTATTTACCCGTATTTATAAAAAAATTAGTTGCATTTTATAAATACCGTAAAACGATAAATATTTTATACGTTGGTATTTTACAAGGATATTTCTAAACCCGCATAATAATTTCGCTTCATAGCTGGATTAAAATATCGGTTATTTGCTGCATTTATATCGTTACCCAAACTATAATCTTGATTAAACAGGTTATTAATACCAAAAGAAATATCCAATTTAGTTTTTCTAATTTTAAGGTTTCTAATTCCTGTTTTTATATCGACCAAATGATATTTTTTAGCAAATGCAGTGTTGGCATCGTTTAAAGGAATGGCCGAAGTATAGTTATGCTGTGCAAACAAATAAACTCCTTTTTTAAAATCAAAAGATAGGCTGCTAATTAAGGTATGATTTGGTACGCCCGTTAATTTATTGCCAGAAAAATCTGAACTTGCATTTTTAAAATCATCGAACCTAAAATGACTGTAAGTAAAACTGTTACCTACCAATAAACCGTTTAAAAATTGGTTCGGTTTTGCCTTAATTAGCCTTAAATGCGTTTGTAATTCGGTTCCTAATTGTTTTGTGCCGCCAGCATTGATAAAATATTCTACATCATTGGTATTTAATCGTCTAACAATAGCATCCTTTAAATTAAAATAGAAAACATTTCCATCTACATAAAACCTTTTGTTTTGGGTTTGATAACGTAAACCGCTTTCATAATTCCAGCCAGCTTCTGCTTGTAAATTATTGTTAATGATGTTATCTGAGGAACGAACTTCGGCCAAAGTAGGCGGAGAGTAGCCTTTACTTACCGAAGACCGGAAAGTTATATTAGAACTAAGAAGGTAAGAAGCAGCAATTTTAGGCATTAACCGTGTTTTAAAACTTCGTTGTTTTTCTGCCACTAGCATTGAGAAATAACTTTGATAATTATAACTAAAGAAATTTAAACTTGTGCCTAATTCAATTAATAACCGTTTTTTTATATCAAAATTTAATCTCAAAAAGCCAAAATCTTGGTGGGCCTTTAAATCATCCGAGGCGGTTAAGTTGGTGGCAACTCCTTGTAAATTTCCAAAATTTTCAATGTGGCTTTTTGTTCTCGAACTTTCTAAACCAGCCTGAATATTGTATTTAACAGGATTGCTGATTGCAAAAAACTCTACAAAAGTTCTTAAACCAATGGTGCTTTCTTTTCGCTTTTCGTAATTGGTAATAAAAGGATTTTTAAAATCCGTATTCGATGTAAACAAAGCGAAAACATGCTTAAAATGCTGATTAATAGTATAATTATGCGACAAACCAGCAAAAAACGTTTGGTTATAAATTGCAGCCTTTTGCTGCACTGCACCCGGTAAAGTGGGTGTTGCTGGTCGGGCTGCAGTTGGATTTTGTGTAAACTGAGCTTCATTTAATCCGCCGGGTGTTTGGTAGTTCAAATCGCTATAAAAAATAAACGCCTTTAGTTGCCCTTTATCGTTATAATTCCAAAGGTGTGAAGTTTGAAAATATTTTCTTTTTAGAGCACTATTTTCTCTATATCCATCGCTTTGTTGAAAGCCTTGCGTAATATTAAAATTGTAATTTTTGGCAACCCGATTTAAGCTTGCCGCTTGATTTAACAAGCCATAAGAACCTGCCGTAAACGTGACATTAACCTCTTTTACATTTTTTAAGGTAGCGTTAATTAGTACAGCACCACCAGTATTTGCGCCAAAAATACTTGCTTCGGGTCCTTTATAAATCTCTAAACTACCTATGCCTGCATTACTTAAAGTGTTGAGATAAGTATTGCCACCAGCATCAGTCAATGGAAAATCATTTATATAAATTTTTACATTTCTTATCCCAAAAGGAGAGCGCAATAAGCTTCCTCGTAAAGATAAACGGTAACTACCTGGCGAACGCTCTTCCATTCTAACGCCAGGGGCAGTGTTAACTAAACTTACCAAAGAGCTGCTTGGCTGATTTTTAATTTGATTGCTATCTAATACACTAACCGAACCAATTGCCCTTAGCAATGGCTGGCGATTGTAGTAACCTTTTACAGAAATTTCATTCAGATTTATAACCGTATCTGTTTGTGCACTTACACTACAAGAAATTAAAAAACTAAGCGCAATTAGTATTTGTTTCAAGATTTTTGTGGTTTTAATGCTGTTATATTCAATGAACATAATATTTTGGGTTCGATTAATATAATTTGAATTTTATGGGATTTCGTTAATGAATTGGGCGTTTATACACGCTGTACGCTATATCTTTTTATCAATTGCGGTTGGCTAAAGCCAACCGCAATTGATAAAAAGGATGCCGCTTCCATCGTTAACGCAAACCAGTCGCATTAAAACTTTCATTATTAAATTGATTTATCTTAACAATCCCAAATCCAAATAGCAAATTTTATAATGTTTATTGAAGCTTGCAATAGTCTATTTCGCAGCAACTCTCCAAATAATGCCACTTACATCATCTGCAACTAACAATGCACCATCTTGTGCAACAGCAACACCTACGGGCTTGCCGTAAACTTCATTTTCATTTTTAACAAATCCGGTTAAAAAATCTTCGACTTTACCTGTTGGTTTTCCGTTTGTAAATGGAACAAAAGCCACTTTATAACCCGCAAGCACTGAGCGGTTCCAAGAGCCATGTTGCCCAATAAACACACCACCTTGAAAACGGGTTGGAAATTTATTATCTGTATAAAATGCCAAACCTAACGAAGCCGTATGCGCCCCAACTGGTATATCTGGTACTATAGCTTTAGCCACCAATGCGGGGTTTTGTCCTTTTAACCGAGGGTCTTCATTTTGCCCGAAATAAGAAAATGGCCAGCCATAAAATGCACCTTCTTTAACGCTAGTAATATAATCGGGCACTAAATCGTCACCTAAATTATCACGCTCGTTAACGGCGGTCCATAAGGCATTTGTAACTGGCGCCCAAGCCATCCCAACTGGGTTACGCAAACCACTTCCATAAATTTTTTCTCCACTACCATCGGGATTAATTTCTAAAATATTTGCCCTTCTAATTTCGTTATCTAAACCATGCTCGGCCACGTTACTGGCAGAACCAACGCTAACATATATTTTAGTTTGTGTTGGGTTTACAATTAAATTTCTAGTCCAGTGGTTATTGTAACCTCCGGCAGGTAAGTCTAAAATCTTTTTTCCAATGCCTTTAATGTGTGTATCTCCATTGTTGTAAGCGTACACCCAAACGCCATCTGTATTGGCAACATAAAACGAATTACCAATAAAAGCTGCGCCATAAGGCTGATTTAGTCCTGTTAAAAATGTAGAAACTACTTCTGGCTTACCATCTTTATTTTCATCCCTAAATAACATAATGGTATTTACACTTTTACCTTGTACCTCAGAATTTGCTTTGCCACTTATTTTATTGGCAGCTTGTTCAATAATTGTTCGCTCCGAATTAGAAAGTACCACAATTATATCTCCATTAGGCGCAATCACAATATTTCTAGGGCTTTTCATCCCGTCCGCAAATTTAGTAACTATAAATCCTTCGGGGGCAGTTGGTGTTTTTCCTTCGGGCCAAGCAACAACTGTACTAAAATTAGTTTTGCTTGTTTTGGTATCGGCCTTTGGCAATTCTATAGTATCACCAGCACCGGTTTTAACATTTGCAGCAGGCGTAGTCTGGCTGTTTGAAATGGTATTGCAACCCATTAAAATTACAGTTGAAAGTAGAGCTATGCATAAGATTTGATTTTTCATTTCCTGTTTTTATAAGGTATATATTTTAAAAGCTAAATTTTAAATTTGTTTTTAGTTAAAGCAATAAAATTCATACCAAAATTAATGCGTGGGTTATTAAATTCTAATCTTTTTTCAATTTTCGAAATTATTTTTTAATAATTAAGTTGGTAGTTATTTGACGTTTTAATTGGAGTGCTGGTTTGTGGTTGGGGATGAAAGATGGTGTGTTTGCGCTGTGGCGATTTAGATACACAAAACTGATTACCAGTACAAATGTTGATGCGAAGCACAATGCTACATTTAAGCTGTGAACCTCCAATTTCTTGTATGTGCTGCTATGTCTTCGTAATTTTTTTAGATTGTCAAGCAGTTTGTATTTGGTACTGTTGGGCAGGAATACTATTTTTAAGTTTTGCCCACTGTGTTAGAGGTAATTTTTTAACCAATTGTACCAACTGATTAAATCCTATTTCTACGTGTGCTTGTATATATCAAATTTACAAAACGTGTGTATTTTCGAGAAACGTTCTAGTGATTTAGGGGGTTGTTTGGTTTTTCTTACATAAAATTCTCTTTGAATAGCATCTTTGCACTTTTCAATAATCAAACAATTTTGAACCCAGCCAATTTCTGCCACCTGCGGTGGCAGAAATTGATTGACTTCATAAACCTCATAAAAAGTTTTCATTCGCCAGATATTTCTTGTAGAAAAACCTCTAACTCCTGGGTGCTCTGTTTGCAAATCTTTTGAGAGTTGCTCTACTACAGATTTGCCCCATTTTTCTTCTTGTACTTTCTCACTTACCCATTAACTACAATCTCTTTTATCAAGTCAACTATTTTGTTGTTGCTAAACTGAGTCCTAAATTCAATTTTCACTTTACCGTCAAAGAACTTTTCAGCGTGTTTAATTTTGAATTTTTCTTCGTCACGTAAAGCGTCTTTGCTGTTTACGTCCTTAGTCTCCACGATAAAGTTTAGTTTTTGTTCTCCGTCTTTGAATTTTAAAACATAAGCAAAGTCAGGCGAATAGCTTTTTCCTCCAGCTACAGGGATTTTTATAGAGTTTTTAGGGATTTTTGTAAATACAATTACTTCATTAATCTCGTTTTTGATATTTGTTTTTTCTAAGTCAGAATCGTAATACAATTCGTCAAAGAAGTAAGAGTGTGCAACATCTTCATCTGAAAACAAAACACCAACATCAGAAGCTGAAATCTCTTTCCGCACATTTCCTTTCTCGTCTGTTAGTTTGGTGGGATGTATGTTATTTGAAACCTTTTTATATTCAATGCTAAATTTGTCAATAGCATTTGCCATTAAGTAATGGTCAAAGTTTTGTTTTATAATTCGAAGCGTTGTTTGATTTAGGAATTTGTTTATTTCTGCACCTGCATCAATGATTGATTGATGAAGTGTCTTGATGTTTATATTCAAGATTTTTGATAGCTCTTTAAGAAAATCACTGTATTTCATGGTTGAAATAGTTTTAGTAGACCTACCATAAACAGATTCTGAATCATTTACTACTGCTAAATTATCTTTAATTTCAATTTTTGAAATTCTTTCGTTGATGCCGTCTGATGTGAAATTGTCTTTTTGTGCTTTTAAAAATTCGGTAAACAGAGTTTTAAAACCGGCTTCATTATCAAACTTGTATTCAAGAATTACTTTTTCATTCAGTTTTTCCCAAAGGTCTTTCAACTCTTGATATTTCTCTGTTCTTACAACTACTTTCTTTTTTGGGTCTGTTGCTTTGCGAACTTTGTTAGAATTAACGCCTTCAAAAATTTTCGGGTAGTTTTGTTTGATAAAATCAAACCCACCAGCTTTAAACGAATTTGTTCGTGTTACAACATTGTTTGAATCTAAAACTTCTAAAAGTTCATCTTCGGTTATTTCGTATAATTCGCAAATTTTCTTAATCATTATATCAGAAAGTCTGTCTGGAATTACTTCTATGGATATCGCTCCTGATTTCTGATTGATTTCATTTACCAATTTGTCTACAAAATCACTTTCGGTAAAGTCCACAAAATAGTTAAGATAAAACTGTTCGTCTTTTACACGATTGCCATATTCATTTACTGGCAAACGTAAACCACGACCAACCTCTTGCAATTTTGAAATTTCACTACCACTACTACGAAGTTTGCAAATCTGAAATACATTAGGGTTGTCCCAACCTTCACGCAAAGTCCATTTAGAAAAAATAAAACGTCTTGGATTTTCTAAATCAAGCATTGCTTGTTTGTCGTGTAAAATTTCGTTTATCTCCTTCTCAATGGCTTCGTCTTTTTCTGTATTGTCTTTTGAAAAATAACCAGCGTGTGTAATGGTAAGGTCAAGCAATGTTTTTTCAAGGTATGCTTTGTAGAAAGTGTCTTTTTCCGTTTTAAGCAGTTCGTTTATTTCTAGTTCAATATATTGTTCAACGGTTTTGCGGATATACCCGTCTTTGTTTCTGTATTCGTCTATATTGTCAATAAAAAACAGCGTAAGCGGTTTTATTTTTACATCTCTTGTTAACAATGATTTTTCAATTTCAAAATGATGTTTGATTGCCTTTTGAATCATTGTTTCCTGCAACTTTTCTGCATACGAATAAGGATTGATTTTATCTCCCTTTTTCATTTCCAAACCGTTAGTTAAAATAACAGTACTTTTATTTAGGTTCTCAATTCCCAAATCGGACATTTCGGGATGAATCTTTTTTAAACTTTCTTTTTTGGTAAGTGTTACAGGTTTTTCATCATTTAGCTGAAAAGTAGCCTCTATACCATCAGAATCTATGAATTTTACAACCTCATTTTTACCCGCTTCAAACTCTGTAATGTGTCCAATAATTCCTTTTACCAAATTATTATTAAACGCATCTACTGCCGTAAGTGTATATATAAGATTTTGATAATCCTTTGTATAAGTCGTTTCAATTTTACCCGTAAGCAGATTTTTTTGTTTTAATTCTTTATCAGGAAAAGTTGCACCATATCGTAAAATAAATTGGGGTTTCATTTTTTGAATGTTCTCCCAAGTTTTAGTGCTTGTTCCGAACTTGTGAGGTTCGTCAATAATCATAAATGGTTTAATAACTGCAATAGCATCAAAAGGAACGGTGTATTTGTCAAAAAGTCCTTTGTCAAAACTCTTTTGCATTGTTTCAGAGTTAATCATACCAGCATTGATAATCATAACTTGAATACTGTTTTTTTCAAAATTACCTGCATTAACAAAACTTGTAACAGCAGTCGGTAAAAAGGATTTTTTGCTTTTATTTTTTTTTTGACTTTCTACGATATGTAAATGAAGTGTTTTGCCGAACTGTTCTTTGAAATGTTCACGACTACTATCCGATTTTAAAAAATCAATTGTTCCCGCTTTTATTGAAAGAGTAGGAACAACAACAATAAACTTGAATATGCCGTAATTTTTATTGAGTTCAAAAATGGTTTTGGTATAAGTGTATGTTTTTCCTGTTCCAGTCTCCATCATTATATCAATGATGTTACTTTTGGCTATTGGCTTTTCTTGTATACTATTCCTTATTTGGCGATTCAGTATGTTGTCAAAATACTGACCAAAAGGCAAAAGCTGATTGACTAACACATTGCCCTGTTTTTCAATCATGTTATAAACAGGATTGATATAATTTCTATCAATTTCTACAACAGGATGTAGCTGTAAATTTTCAAAAACTGCCAAAGTGCTTTCTACAGCATTTTCCTGGTGAGACAGGTTCTTTTCAAAATTAAATCCCTTCATATTAATATCTTGTTATAAAGTCAATATCAATATTTTTCTTGTTAGAGTATGATTTTACATTTTCGGAAAGCTCACGTAAATTTTTACTTTCAAAATGATAGCCAAATGTGATGATTGATGTAGGACTAAAATTTTTGTCAGAATCTATTTTTTCTAAAAGATTTTTAAGGTTTTCCGTTGTAAAACCTTTATTCATCAAATACAGCTTACCGTTACCATAATAAGCGGTGTAACCGCTTAAATCTATTTTTTCTAATTCTTGTGTTAAAGCAATACCGTCATAAGTTTTCCAAGTTGTGAGCAATGCTTTAATATCACCATCAGATAGTTTTCCTATGTCGAATAAGGTTTGAGTTGAATCAAATTGTTCGGCTTCAAAATCATAATCTTCCCAAATTGGTGTTGTTTCAAATATTTTGAAATTGTTCTGAGTTTTTAGTTTTAAGTCTTGAGTAATTTGCTCTTGCAGGTTGTTAATTTCTATTTTCGTTTCACCTGTTTGTAACTCCGTTTTTAGTTTGGCAATTTTTGTTTTTAAGTTTTCAGATTTTAAATCTAATTGCTCGTTTGTTTTTTTTGATGACCTTATTAATCGCTCCTTTGTAATTTCAAAAATGGTGGGTTCAGCTTTTAATTCATCCTTTACAAAGTTAAAAGCAATTTTATTTTTCTTTGAGTCTATCGGTTCAGGTATTTGAACTAAAATATATTTTCTATTTCCTCCATCCTCAGCATTCAGCTGCATTACAGCATCGCCTACAGTACCCGAACCAGCAAAGAAATCGAGGATGAAGTTGTTTGTGGAAACTATGAATTTCAATAAGTGTTTAATTAAATTTATTGATTTTGGATTATCAAATAATTTTTTATTGTCAAATAATTTTTTTAATTCAGCGGTGGAATAGCGATTATCTTCATAATAATTACTTTTTAATTTTTCTAAAACAGTATCTATTCTTTTCTTTATTTTAGGGACAGAATTTTCATCATCTCCAAACCATACATCGCCGTTCTCTTTTGCTTCTATAAAAGTTTTTTCTGGCCATCTCCATCCGTTATCAGGCTTTTTGCAAGACTTGTTTGTAATAGGATGAATAATTTCAAATTGATATCCTCCTGGTTTAGTATTGGAGGAATTACCAGGATAGTAAACACCTTTTTCATCCACATATGAATAATGAGCAATTCCTGATAATATACCATTTTGTATTCTTATCCACTTTCTTAATTCTAATTGAATCTTATCTAAATCAATAGCAAATTCTTTTTTTAGAGAATAGTATTTATCCTGAATTAATGAGCCTTTTTCGGATTCAATTTCCCATTCATCTTGTTTAGAAATATTTTTAGAAAAACAAATAATATATTCATGTTCAATTCCAATTTGTGATGGGTTATTATCTGTAGCTGTTTGCCAAATTATTTCTCCCACAAAATTCTCCTCCCCAAAAACTTCATCCATCAACAATCGTAGTTGAGCAACTTCATTATCATCAATGGAAATAAAAATAACACCATCTTCTTTCAGTAGTTGCTTAGCTATATACAAACGTGGATACATAAAAGTAAGCCAAGCTGAATGGCTGTTACTTTTTTGCTTTGTGAAATCTAAAATTCGTTTTGCTTTTTCTGCGTCAACGCCAATTAGGTTTTGTAATTCTTTTACTGTAAACTTTCTGTCGTCTTCATATACAAACCCATCGCTGCCTGTGTTGTAGGGCGGGTCAATGTAAATCATTTTAACTTGCTCATAGTAGGCATTAGCAAGATGTTTTAATACTTCCAAGTTGTCGCCTTTTATAAGCAAGTTTTCAGAGTTAGCGTTTTCGGGTTTGCTGTTGTGAGTTTCGTCAGCTTTTAGCAACGTTGTTGCAGGGTCGCTTGCCAAAAGTCTTGCATAAGATTTTCCAAGCCAGTCTAATCCGTAACTTTCTGTTGAAAAGTTGATTTCTTTTTCTGTTAGGTTGCTTTTGAATTTTTCTAATTGAAAATTTCCATCTTTATCAAAGCAATGAGGAAAGTTTAATCTCAATGCTTCCAAATCTTTATTTGGTACTTTTATATCGTTGGTTATGTTTTCTTCCTTGCTCATTGTTTATTTGGTTTATGCATAGTCAATGCCATTGTATAATCTGCTTCATAAGGCAAGTTTAATTGCGACACCATTTCTGGTATTGCCAATAACCAACTCACATATTAATAGGCTAAAATATTGTAGCCAGAAAATGATTTATTTCTAATAGAGTTTATTCTGCTTGATGAACAATTTCGGTATAAGCTAAAAAAAATATTTCAGGACTGTTTAGGTTTTGATTAATCTGTGCACACACTCACCAAAACAGGGTTTTAAACTCAATAAAAACTAACCCCCACTACCCCACCTCTTCCACCGCATTTGGCCTGCCATTTTTAAAAGCTTTGCGGGTGCTTAAGCCTAGCAATTCAAACATGGCCATATCGTCGGCAAAATTTGGGTTTGGGGTGGTAAGTAATTTATCGCCTGCAAAAATAGAATTAGCGCCAGCCATAAAACATAAAGCTTGTTCAATAACGCTCATTTCGTTACGCCCTGCCGATAAACGTACCGCCGTTTTTGGCATTACAATACGGGCTGTAGCTATCATACGCACCATATCCCAAATAGGTACACGGGGTTGGTTTTCTAAAGGTGTGCCTTTAACGGGTACCAATGCATTTACCGGCACCGACTCGGGGTGTTGCGCCATATTGGCTAAAACCCGTAACATAGAAACCCTATCGGCAACCGTTTCGCCCAAGCCAATAATGCCACCGCTACAAACGGTAAGGTTTGCTTTGCGTACATTATCAATGGTGTTTAACCTATCGTCAAAAGTTCGGGTACTTATTATGCGGCTATAATCCTCTTCCGATGTATCTAAATTATGGTTGTAGGCATATAAACCGGCATCGGCAAGGCGTTGCGCTTGGTGGGCGTTCAGCATCCCTAAAGTACAGCAAACTTCCATATCCATTTGGTTTACAGCTTTTACCATATCAATCACTTTATCAAAATCGCGGTTATCACGCACCTCACGCCAAGCAGCACCCATACACAGGCGAGAAGCCCCACCATCTTTAGCTTTTTGTGCCGTATCTATCACATCCTCAAGCTTCATCATACTTTGCACTTCAACATCGGTATGGTAACGGGCGGCTTGTGGGCAGTACGAACAATCCTCGGGGCAACCCCCAGTTTTAATAGATATTAACGAACTTATTTGCACTTCGGCATAATCTTTATTTTGCCTATGAATAGTTGCGGCTTGGTAAATTAAATCTAAAAATGGGCTGTTGTATATATCGGCTATTTCTTGGTTTGTCCAATCGTGTTTTGTAAGCATTTTTTAATTTTTTTGTAAAATAAATATGTATTGGGCTTTCGCCGATTTTATAGTAATAGTTTAGAGGCTAACCCGAGTAAAAGTAAGAAACCAAAAACATCGGTAAATGTGGTAATAATAATAGAGGATGCAATGGCAGGGTCAATTCCTACTCGTTTAAGAATTAGCGGAATACCTGTACCAGTTACGCCAGCAACAATTAAATTCCCTGTCATTGCTAAAAAAATAACCACTCCAAGCATAGGATTGGCATCGTAAAATAAAGCAAACAAAAACACCAACAGGCCAACAGTTGCTCCATTTATAAGGCCAACTGTAAATTCTTTTACTACCGTTTTGTACGATTGGTTATCCGTTAAATCGCTTAGCGTAATACGCCTAACTGTAACCGCCAAAGCCTGAGTGGCGGCGTTACCTCCCATACCTGCAATAATGGTCATATAACCTGCAATAACGGGTAAAGCAGCTAAAGTTGGTGCAAAACTACGGATTACCGACGAGGCTAAAAAAGCTGTTCCTAAGTTAACAATTAACCAAGGTAAGCGAGATTTTACAGCTTCTTTCCAGTTACCGCTCAACTCCTCATCTTCAGATACACCTGCAATTTTTAACATATCTTCCGTGTTTTCTTCCTCCATAACGTCTATAACGTCATCAAAAGTTACACGCCCCAATAGCTTCATTTCATCGTTAACTACCGGTATGCTGGTTAGGTTATATTGGGATATTAGGTCGGCTACTTCTTCTTGGTCGGTGTTGGCTTTAACGTAAACAAAATCATGATTTATTAAATCGGCAACTCTAGCTTTTGCGTTAGATTTTATAATGTCTTTTAGCGATACAATACCTTGCAAAGTGTCTTCATCATCTACCACGTAAATGGTATAAAATTCTTCTATTTCTTCGCTTTGGATAATAATTTGGTCGATAGCTTGTTTTTTCGACATCATTAAATTAACCTTAATAACCTCGGTGTTCATTAAACCACCGGCGGTATCTTCGTTATAGGTTAATAAGTTTCTTATTTCGGAGGCATCTTCACTATCCAAATCCTCCAATATTTCTTGTTGCTCGGCTTCGTTTAACAGAGAAATAATATCGGTAGCGTCATCATAGTCAAGCTCTTCAACAATTTCTTGCCGTTTATCGGGATGCAGGTTTATCAGCAAATCTTCGGGATGCGATTCGGCATCCATTTCTGCAATAACATCCGAAGCAATATCGGCAGGTAATAAATTTATAATGCGGGTTTGCGATTGTATGGGCAAACTTTCGAAAAGTATGGCAATTTGCGATGCGTGGTATTCTTGCAAAAGTTGTATTAAAGCCAGCTCCTCGCCCTCTAAGGCTAGTTTTATCTTGTGGACGTCGGATTTATTTAGCTCGAAAGTTTGCATTGTTGCAAAATAAACAAATTTTAAAATTAAAACGTCATAATAACTCGTTTCGTTAAATTAAAATGCAAAAATCCTCCTTAAAAAAACAATAATCATTTAACCATTTTACATTCTTTTCAAATTTTCAATATCATCCAAATCTTTAAGTCTTGCCGAAGCTGTTTTAGCCGCTATAAGCTGGTCAATAAATAAAGTTCTAATGCTTAAACCATCATCCTCAAAAATAATGCTATTGTTAAAACATTCATCAAACAACAAACCCTTAATTTTCAACATAATATCAATAGCGCTTGGAGGTACCCCGAATGTAAAAACATCCCAAATTGGGTGGTTTAAAAAATTATCTTCTGTCATATCAAAAACAGGCATACCAAAATTATGAAAGGCTAATTTTACTTTTTCATAATTTTCAATAGTTCTATCAACCCAAATATCCATATCGCCAGTACTACGCGAATAGCCATTTAAAATTACGGCAAACCCTCCCACCAAAATATATTTAACATTTGCCCTGTTTAGTTCTTGTATAAAATCTCTAAAATCATTATTAAAAATATTGCTCATTTCAATCTCTCCCTCTGGCAAAAAACTTTGTTCTATCTAACCTTGGGGGCTTATTTTCGGGATAATTAAAAGCTACACTAGTTAAATAATTAGCTACTTTTAAGCGTTCTTGCCAAGTTAACTTTTGGTAGTAGGTGCTGTGGTTTGCTGCTTCGGTTGCAGTTTGCGCCTTAAATTTTGTACGGTTTAAAGGATACGAACTCATAATTTTAAACAATCATTATACTAATTATGTGTAAATGCTTTATACTTTTTAATAAAAGTAACCATTAATGAAATTGCAAAAACGACAGATTAGGTTGTATATGGTAGACTAGTGCCTTTTTTTTTAATTTTTCTAATTTTGAAAGCTAGAAAGGTAAAGATAAAAAAATCACTCACACTTATTAGAAACTTTGCTCCAAATTTATTAAAACAACCAAATAATACCAAAAGCTAAAAAAGAGAAATATATGAGTTTAAACTAGGCTAATAACTACAAATACCGAATTACATTGCTTCCGATACTACCTCTTTTACTTCGGGTACCATACGTTGTAATAAACTTTGTATGCCCGATTTTAGGGTAATAGTTGACGAAGGGCAACCGCTGCATGAGCCACGCAACTCAACAGTAACCACACCATCGGTAAAAGATTTGTAGCTTATTGCGCCACCATCTTGCTCAACCGCTGGGCGTACATAATCGTTTAATATTTGTTGTATTTGTATTTCGGTATCGGTACCTTCAAAAACCAAATTTTCTTCGGTAACGGTTTGTTGTAAAGGCAATTCGCTTTCTACAGCACCTTTAACAAACTCTTTTAAAATAGGTTCAATATCGGCCCATTCGGCATCATCAACCTTGGTAACGGTAACAAAATTACTTGCAAAAAACACACCGTTAACAAAATTAAATTTATATAATTCTTTAGCAAACGCCGATTCTTCGGCACTTTCTCTAGTGGCAAAATCAACACTGCCATTTATTAAAAGCTTATTTACAATAAACTTCATGGTGGCTGGGTTTGGCGTAGTTTCGGTATATACAGTAATGTTCATAATTTTATTTTTAAATTTAATTTGATGAGTTAAACGAATAACATTGCAAAGTTATAATGGTTTAATATTTCAAAATTAAAATATTAAATATGTAAAAGGGTATGTTAATTTATTTATTACCACAATCTGACGGTTCAACAACCCTCTTTAAATTCCTGTAAAATTTGAAGGGGTTATTTTTCTTAGTTCTGTTTTTACGCTTTCGCTGATGCTTAAACCGTTAATAAAATTAGCCATCGATGCTGCATTTATTTGCTCGTTAGTACGGGTAAGTTCTTTTAAAGCTTCGTAAGGGTTGGGGTAATTCTCTCGGCGTAAAATTGTTTGTATAGCTTCGGCAACCACAGCCCAGTTGTTCTCTAAATCGGCATCAATAGCATTTTGGTTAAGCAACAACTTATTTAAACCTTTAATGGTTGATTTTAAAGCAATTAAGGTATGTGCTAAAGGTACTCCTATGTTACGCAAAACGGTAGAATCGGTTAAATCTCGTTGCAACCTACTTACGGGTAATTTTGCAGCTAAATGCTCAAACAAAGCATTGGCAAGGCCAATATTACCTTCCGAGTTTTCGAAATCGATAGGGTTTACTTTATGTGGCATAGCCGATGATCCAATTTCGCCTGCTTTAATTTTTTGCTTAAAGTAGTTCATGGATATGTAAGTCCAAAAATCTCGGTTTAAATCTAAAATAATGTTGTTAATACGCTTTAAACCATCAAATTGTGCAGCTAAATAATCGTAATGCTCTATTTGGGTAGTAAATTGCGAGCGTTTTAAACCTAAAGTGTCGTTTACAAAAGTATTGCCAAATTGTTGCCAGTTGGTATCGGCGTAAGCCACAAAATGCGCATTAAAATTACCCGTTGCCCCACCAAATTTTGCTGCATAAGGTATGGTTTTAAGAAGTTCTAGCTGGTTTTCTAAACGTTCAACAAACACCATTAACTCTTTTCCCAAACGCGTTGGCGATGCCGGCTGCCCGTGTGTATGTGCCAACATGGCCACGTTTTTCCACTCGGCTACCAAAGTTTTTATAAGATTAATTAGGTTTTGTAATTCGGGGTAATAAACTTCCATCATACCGGCTTTAAACGAGTAGGGGATGGCGGTATTGTTAATATCTTGAGATGTTAAACCAAAGTGAATAAACTCTTTATGCGCTTGTAAACCTAAGCTATCAAATTTTTGTTTGATAAAATATTCTACTGCTTTAACATCGTGGTTGGTAGTTTTTTCTATGTCTTTAATCAATTGGGCATCCTCGGTAGAGAAATTTTTATAAATATTTTTTAAACTCTCAAACTTCGTTTTATCAAATGCCAGCAATTGCGGTAAAGGCAAATTACATAGGGCAATAAAGTATTCTATTTCAACAAAAACTCGGTATTTTATTAAAGCAAATTCCGAAAAATAATTACTTAAAACTTGTGTAGTAGCGTGGTAACGGCCATCAATTGGCGATATGGCATTTAAAGGGGTTAAAGTCATTTTTTAATTTTTTGCGAAAATACAAAAATGATTTTGATTTGAGTGAGGTATGGTTAATATTGCCAGGGCAAACGCATTTAACTTTGCCATAAGAATAAAAAATATTTTAACTTAAACAAAATTAATTTAAGCACAATAAACCCTCTCGGGTTTATTACCGT
>REAS01000030.1 GCA_004294495.1 Sphingobacteriales bacterium | reverse complement strand
GTGGTATTGACTAAACCCAAAAAAAGAGAGTCTGCTTGCTTAAACGACGATTTTAGAGAGTTGGTTTTAGGGCTTTTTTAAATGCGTTAGCCCTGGTTTTTTAGTTTAAAAGCTCCATAAACTCGTTTGTTGTGAATGGTATTTTTATGTATTTTTGAATTTAATAATATTTTAATAGTAAAATGTGTAATGATAAAAACAGTTGCAACGCCTTTAAATAATAATCACAATTTAAAAATACCTGATAATTACATTGGTAAAAAAATTGAAATTATATTTTATGCCGTAGAAGAGATTGATGAAGAAAAAAAAGATAACCCTAAATTAACAATGGGCGATTTTTGGGGTATATTAAGCGATACTACTGCTCAAAATTTGCATAAAGAGGTAGAAGAAAGTCGTGAGGATTAGAAGCTAAGACTTATCAAACAATTTTGGTAAATGTATTTATTTACCCAATTATAAATATGAAAAAGCACCTCCTTTTAATCCTTTTATTTTTTATTGGCCTTATTGCATCAGCCATACAACCGAAAGAATATTTTACTTGGTTTTTAGAAGTTTTTCCAGCCATTTTAGGCTTCATTATTTTATGTGCAACGTATAAGCAGTTTAAATTTACAAATTTTATCTATTGGCTTATATTGTTGCATTGCTATATTTTATTTACAGGCGGTCATTATACTTATGCCGAAGTGCCCTGGTTTAATTGGTTAAGTGAGGTATTGCACCAAAGCCGAAACAATTACGATAAAGTGGGTCATTTTGCGCAAGGATTTGTACCCGCGGCAATAATACGTGAAATTTTTATCCGTAAAAATATCATTAACAAAACTAGCTGGATAACTTTTTTAACCGTAAGCGTTTGCCTAGCAATAAGTGCTTTTTACGAATTTATTGAATGGATTATCTCGGTGCTTTCAAAAGAAGCAGGGGATTCGTTTTTGGGTACTCAAGGCTATATTTGGGATACACAATCCGATATGTTATTTGCCTTAATTGGGGCAGTTACAATGGTTGTTTTGTTTGGGAAAACTCAAGATAAACAAATAGGAGAACTTCAAAAATATCGAATTATTAAATAAAAAATGCACAATTTATCCCACCAAAACCCAACCCTATCCATCATAAAAATTGGCGGAAACGTAATAGATAATCCTGAGAAACTTACAGCTTTTTTAATAGCTTTTAACGGTTTGCCCGGATACAAAATACTGGTACACGGTGGCGGTAAAATGGCCACCAAACTAGCCCAAGATATGGGCTTGCAAGCCACAATGGTAAACGGGCGCAGGGTTACCGATAGCCAAACTTTACAAGTAGTAACTATGGTTTATGCCGGCCTAATCAATAAAAACTTGGTGGCGCAATTGCAAACACAACATTGCAATGCAATAGGTTTAAGCGGTGCCGATGGTAATTTAATTAAAGCTACTAAACGTCCAATTCAAAACTTAAAAAACACCGAAACAGGTGAAAATGAGGAGGTAGATTTTGGTTACGTTGGCGATTTAGATGCACAATCGGTGAATACCAAAAACCTTGTTTTGTTGATAGAAAACGGTTTTATTCCTGTTTTTTCGGCTATTACACACAATGGCGAAAGCCAATTGTTAAACACCAATGCCGATACCGTAGCATCGGCATTGGCTGTTGCGCTATCTAATAATTACCAAACATCGTTAATTTATTGTTTCGAGAAAAAAGGGGTTTTGCGGGATATAGAAGACGAACAATCGGTAATAACCGAAATAAACCCAAGTACTTTCGAAACTTTACAAGCCCAAAATATAATACATAGCGGAATGTTGCCTAAATTGCACAACGCTTTTGAAGCCATAAACAGCGGCGTAAAACAGGTTTTTATTGGCAGTGCCGACGAATTACATTTGTTAAAAACCGAAAATTTTGGCACACGTATAACCACATAAAAAAATGGAACAATCAACAAAAAAAATTACCATTATTGGTAGCGGTAATATGGGCATTTCGCTGGCAAAAGGCTTGGTAAAAAGCGGCTTGTACAATGCAAGCAGCATTACTTTAACCCGCCGTAACAGCAATTTGTTAGCCCCTTTTGCCGCCGAAGGTTTTACAACTTTGGCCAATAATGTAGCTGCCGTTAAAGGTGCCGATATTATTGTTTTGGCCGTTTTGCCACAACAAGTTAATACCGTTTTAGACGAAATTAAGGCAAGCATTAATACCAAAAACCAGGTATTTATCCCAATAGTATCGGGTGTTACGTGTAGTAATATTAAAGAAAAACTATTTGATGATTTAGAGGTTATTAGAGTTATGCCCAATACTGCCATTGCCATACAGCAAAGTATGACTTGTTTTGCCACCGATAACGCATCGGCGGAAAGCCTAAAATTGGTTAAAGATATGTTTGATACCGTTGGAATAACTTTGCAGATAAACGAAGATTTAATGACATCGGCAACGGCTTTATGTGCTTGCGGAATTGCGTTTTTTTTACGGTCGGTAAGGGCAGCTTCGCAAGGTGGTGTTGAGGTTGGTTTTCACGCACATGATGCGTTAATGATGGCGGCACAAACGGCCAAAGGCGCTGCCGATTTGTTATTGCAACTGGCATCGCATCCCGAACATGAGATTGATAAGGTTACATCGCCAAAAGGCTGTACCATAGCTGGTTTAAACGAAATGGAGCACAATGGCTTTAGTTCGGCAATGATAAAAGGCATCAAAACATCGGCAAAAGTTGCTGGCGAATTATATACCAAAAATTAATTTATGGCATTAAACCACTTGTATTCACAGGCAGTAGAATTATTAAAATCGTTAATTAGCACTTCGTCTTTTAGTAAAGAAGAAGACCAAACAGCGGCCATAATTAACGTATTTTTAAAAGCAAAAGGGGTAGAAACACATACCAAAGGAAACAATGTTTGGGCTTACAATAAGTATTTTGATGCGCAAAAACCTACCATTTTATTAAACTCGCACCACGATACCGTAAGGCCAAACAAAAGCTATACCCGCAACCCTTTCTCGCCCGATGTTGCCGATGGAAAATTATACGGTTTAGGCAGTAACGATGCTGGCGGTGCTTTGGTAAGTTTAATTTCGGCATTTTTATACTTTTACGATCAACAAAATTTAAAATATAATATTGCTTTGGCGGCTACGGCCGAAGAAGAAAACTCGGGAACGGGTGGTTTAGAGTCGATTATACCCAATTTGGGCGATTTAGATTTTGCCATTGTAGGCGAACCTACTTTTATGGATTTGGCTATTGCCGAGAAAGGTTTGTTGGTGTTGGATTGTGTGGCAAAAGGAAAATCGGGTCATGCTGCCCGCGAAGAAGGCGAAAACGCCATTTATAAAGCTTTAAAAGATATTAATTGGTTTCAAACTTACAGGTTCGATAAAATATCGGATAGTTTGGGCCCTATTAAAATGAGCGTTACCATTATTAACGCTGGCACACAGCACAACGTTGTGCCCGATACCTGCCAATTTACAGTTGATGTGCGGGTTACCGATGTTTATACAAACGAAGAAGTGATTGCCAAAATAAGGGAATGTGTAAGTTGTGAGGTTATACCTCGTTCGGTAAGGTTAAAGCCGTCATCAATACCAAAAAGCCACTTAATAGTTCAAACAGGCATCGCCTTAGGCAAAAAAACGTATGGCTCACCAACCACATCCGACCAAGCTTTGCTAAACATTCCGTCGTTAAAATGTGGCCCTGGCGATTCGGGACGCTCACATACTGCCGACGAATATATTTACTTGCAAGAGATTGAGGAGGGGATAGAGGGATATATTAAAATGTTGGAAGCGGTGGTGTAAAGGTTTGGTGTTATTTGATTAATGATTTTTTGGATTAATATTTTTTTTTATATGAAACTTACAACAGACATTTTACATCACTCGGGTACAAATCCTGACGAGAAAAAGAAAATAGAAACCGAGCAAGAAGCTTGGAGAACTGTTGATGCAATGACGGGTGGCTTAAGTGAAAAAGTTGCTCAACAAAATCAAGAAATTGAAGACTTAAAAACAGAAATGGAGCGGTTGAAAAAGAAAATTAGCGACAGAGAAACGTAATAAAAGATTTGGGTATAAAAAACCCAACCAAGTTTTTTTGGCATTAAAAAATATATTAGTAGATGTTGCATTTATTACGTAAATACACAATTTTATACAATAAATTCCCATTGTTAAACAAAAATCATCTAAATAGTAAACAAATTTACTTGTTTTAATAAACATTTTAAACAGTACAATAAATACAGGGCTAACGCATTTAAAAAAGCCCTAAAACCAACTCTCTAAAATCGTCGTTTAAGCAAGCAGACTCTCTTTTTTTGGGTTTAGTCAATACCACAT
>REAS01000029.1 GCA_004294495.1 Sphingobacteriales bacterium | reverse complement strand
TTTTTGAAAAAGCAATTTTTAAAACCCAAAAACATATTTTTAAGCCATAAAATAATTTAGCAAACTGCCTAATATTAGGCCTGCGGATTTAAGGCATTAAAAAAAATATATTCATCCTGCTCTTAATAATCCCACCCAAAACAAAAATTATTATATTTGAAAAAATGCAAAAAACTTTATGGATAAAGAAGTAAGAGTACGATTTGCCCCTAGTCCCACGGGTGGCCTTCACATTGGTGGAGTGCGCACCATTTTGTTTAACTACCTTTTTGCTAAACAAAATAACGGCAAGTTTATTTTAAGAATTGAAGATACTGACCAATCTCGTTTTGTACAAGGTGCCGAAGAATATATACTTAATTGCTTAGAATGGTGCGGCTTAACGCCAGATGAAGGCCAGGGTTTTGGTGGCAATTTTGGCCCTTATCGCCAAAGCGAACGAAAAAATATTTACATAAAATATGCCCAGCAATTGGTAGCACAAGGCCACGCTTATTACGCTTTTGATACCCCTGTTGATTTAGAAAACAAGCGTAACGCAATACCAAATTTTCAATATAATCAGGCTACGCGTTTGCAAATGCGTAACTCCATGACTATCCCACACGAAGCCGTCCAATCTTTAATAAACGAAGGTGCGCCGCATGTTATACGCATAAAAATGCCCGAAAACGAGAACGTGTATTTTAACGATTTAATACGTGGCGATGTTAGTTTTGATACTCACCAAGTTGATGATAAGGTTTTGCTTAAAGCCGATGGAATGCCAACCTACCATTTAGCCGTGGTAGTTGATGATTATTTAATGAAAATTAGCCATGTTTTTAGGGGCGAAGAGTGGTTACCATCGGCACCTGTACATATTTTATTATGGAAATATTTAGGTTGGGATAACGATATGCCTAAATGGGCTCACTTACCCTTAATTTTAAAGCCCGATGGCAAAGGTAAACTAAGCAAACGCGATGGCGAACGATTAGGTTTCCCTGTTTTTGCGTTAGATTGGACAGATCCTAAAACACAAGAAAAAGCTACCGGGTATAAGGAAACAGGTTTTTTACCCCAAGCATTAAACAATCTTTTAGCCCTTTTAGGTTGGAACGATAGCACCGAACAAGAAATTTTTACAATGCAAGAATTGGTAGATAAATTCTCGCTAGAAAGGGTTCATAAAGGCGGTGCAAAATTTGATTGGGACAAAGCAAAATGGTTTAACGCTGAGTGGATAAAGAAACTATCGGCGGAGGAGTTATTGCCTTATGTTAAAGATGTTTTGGCAAATAAAAATATTAATGCCAAAGATGATTATCTTAAAACTATTATAGATTTGGTAAAAGAACGCTGTGTTTTATTGCCCGATTTTTATGCACAGTCACACTTCTTTTTTACCGAACCCAAAACCTACGATATGGATGCCCTAAAAAGCAAATGGAGCGATGAAAAGGGTTTATTTTTTAATGATTTGATTTCTCAATTTAATCAAATTAATAATTGGGATGGTGTAGATTTAGAGAACGTTTTTAAGGAACTAGCATCGGCGAAAGCCATAAAAGTAGGCGAACTAATGTTGCCTTTTAGGGTAATGTTGGTTGGCGGAAAATTTGGACCACAAGTATTTTTAATTGCCGAAATTATTGGCAAGCAACAAACTTTAGCAAGAATTGCAAAAGCCTTAGAAACTATTAAATTATAAGATGTCTTTATCCGATTTTTTTTCGCCCGTTAACCTTTCTGCCATAACACCCAAAACAGGTTTTTATACTTGCCAATTGGGTGCAATTATAGAAGTTTACGAAACCCATTTTCCTGATTTAGAAAATGGCGAATTTACCATTGCAATTTTTGGTGTAAAAGATGATAGAGGTGCAATTAATAATCAAGGATGTGCTTTAGGAGCAGATTATGTACGTACAAAATTATACACTTTAACCGAATCGAACGTTAAAACAAGCATTGTTGATTTGGGTAATATATTGCCGGGGCATCAACTAAACGATACTTATATAGCTGTTAAAACCGTAGTTGCCGAGCTACTCAAATTAAATATATTACCCATAATAATTGGCGGTAGTCATGATATTACTTACCCACAATACCTAGCTTACCAAGCTTTAGAGCAGCAGGTTGATTTGGTGGTTGTCGATTCTTTTTTTGATATGGCTGAAGACCATAATGCAAATTTAGAAACTAACGCAATGTCATATTTAAACAAAATATTTTTACACGAACCTAATTACCTTTTTAACTTTAGCAACATTGGTTACCAAACTTATTTTGTAAGCCAAGATAGTTTGCGCACAATGGACAACCTTTTTTTTGATGCGTTACGTTTAGGAGAAGTTAGTGGTTCCGTTCACCTTGCCGAGCCAGCCATACGCAATGCAAACATGTTAAGTTTTGATATGGCCAGTATTAGAGCTGCCGATGCTATGGCAAATGCAAACGCAAATCCCAATGGTTTTTACGGCCACGAAGCCTGCCAAATTTGCAAATATGCCGGTTATAGCGATAAGCTAACATCAATAGGGTTTTACGAATTTAACCCCGCTTACGACCAAAATGGCCAAACAGCAATGCTTTTAGCACAAATGATTTGGTGTTTTATTGATGGCTTTTACAGCCGAAAAAATGATGTACCTTTATTGCATAAACCCGATTACGTAACTTATAAAACCAGTATTGTTAACAACGCCCACGAACTAGTTTTTGTAAAAAGCTTAAAAACCAACCGCTGGTGGATGCAGGTACCATACCCCAACATAGGGTCTAAAAACGAACGTTTTCATTTAGTGCCTTGTCATTATCAAGATTACGAATTAGCAACATCGGGCGAAATGCCTGATTTATGGTGGCGCACTTATCAAAAATTAAATTAAAAAACAATGAAAAAACTATTTATACTTTCAATCGCTTGTTTACCTTTTTTTGCAGCAGCCCAAAACAATTTTAATTTGCTTGTAAAACCTAGTAGTAATATAAATGTGAAAGCCAAAATGCATTTGGCTTACCAAGAAAACGGAGCTCAAGAAATAAAAACCGCCAAATTAGAAAAAGGAGTTTTTAAGTTCGATTTTAAATTAATAGAACCATCGTTTTCGGTTTTAATTTTAGATCATGAGGGTAATTTAGAACCCAAAGAGGCTTTCACTAAAGATGCTTTTAGAATGTTTATTGAGCCTTCTAAAATTACCGTAAGTTTTAAAGACTCGGTAAAGTTTGCTTCGGTTTTTAACTCTACTATTCAAAACGAATATATACAATACAACAATTACACCTTACCGTTTGATAAACAATTGAATGCCCTAAATCAAGATTTTGCTAAAATACCTGAAGATAAACGAAAAGATACTACCTTAATAAAACCATTACAACAGCGTTATTTAGATATCACATCACAAAGGAAAATTTTAATTAGCCAATTTTTTAAAGATTATCCAAACTCGTATGTAAGTTTATTTATGCTTAACAGCGAGTTTGGTGGCAAAATTACGGACGTACTTGTATTAGAACCGTTATATAATGCTTTAGGTAACGATATTAAAAAAACTGGGTTGGGTAAATATGTTGGCGAACAAATTGCAGCAAATAAATTTACATCAATTGGCAGCTTTGCACCTAATTTTTCGGCAAAAAACCCCGATGATAAAGAAATACAATTATCAGATTTCAAAGGGAAATATGTATTATTAGATTTTTGGGCATCGTGGTGTGGCCCTTGTAGGCAAGAAAACCCAAATGTGGTAAGCGCATTTCAAAAGTTTAAAAACAAAAATTTTATTGTTTTAGGTGTATCGCTAGACAAAACAAAAGCCCCTTGGGTTAAGGCAATTGCCGATGATGGTTTAGCTTGGCCAAACGTATCGAGCCTAAATAGTTTTTATGGTAAAGAGGTTGAGTTGTATGGCGTAAAAAGCATACCACAAAATTTTTTAATAGGTCCCGATGGTAAAATTTTAGCCAAAAATTTGAGGGGTGAGGATTTGGAAAAAACATTAAGCGCCATTTTACCGTAGGGGCGCACCCTCGTGGTCGCCCCGAAACGTAACCACGTTTGTGGTAATGTTATGGGCAAATATAAATACAAACCGTTCATATCGAATTGGTCAAATATTATTAATTGATAAATTAAAAATGAATATTATAACCAATTTGAATCTTCACGAAATCGACTATAGGCTTGCTGAAATCCAGAACAAAAGGAGGAGACTAATTATATTACCCCTATCTAACAGAATCATTTATGCAAAACGTATTGAAGACAAAATCATACTTAGTGTCAGAACGGAAACCCCTGAATTTTCTCACAAAACCCCAAAACCCTAAAATATCTCAACCGTTTAGACTGGGTTATCACAATAAATTTTTCTGA
>REAS01000067.1 GCA_004294495.1 Sphingobacteriales bacterium | reverse complement strand
GATTAAACAGAAAAAACCCTCGAAATCACAAACCTAAAAAATTGTACAATATGGTGTATAAAAGAATATAGATATTGCTTAAGTAAACGACATTGAAATATTAATACTTATTGTTAAGTGGTATTAATTACACTTTTTGCGTTAGGGATAGTAGCGGTTAGCCCGCAAAAAAGCGAAATGCAATGCAGCTTTTTGAGGACTATTAGCGCATAGCCCGACCGCCTTTTGGGGCGGTAACGCCCAAATTATTTTAAGCTTATTATGGTTTTATACTATCTTTTAATTTAGCTTGTTCTTTTGCTTTTTTCTTAAAAAACCCTCTTAACAAAAAGTTATGTTGCAGGGCTTCCATATTTTCATCTAATTTTTTACTGCTGGTTTTAAGGTTTGCTAAGGTTACTCTTAAATCGTTACCCGATGATTTATCGCCTAATAAAACCCCTAATGGGCTATTACTATCTTTAAGTTTTTCGCTAACCGTGTTCAAATTATTAGTAAGTGTTGCTGCCGATTTAGCTGATGCTTGAAAAGATGCAGCTGTTTTTTGTAGCTTAGGGAAAATGCTGGTATCGGTTAAAAGTTTATCTGTTAAACCTCCTTTAGCATTTAGCTTAGTACCAAATTGCGCAAATTCTTTAGTTAATTTATTTGCGTTGCTAGTGGTTGCCTCTAAGTTATAAACAGCACTTTTTACTTTAATGGCCATTCCCGAATCGGTTAATAACATACCCATAGTACCTTTTCCTTTTAGCATATTATCGGTTAAGGTTTTAAGATTATTAGTAATAGTTATCAAGTTTTTATTATTTACTTGTAGGGTTTTCATAATATCATCGGTTGATAAGGTTGCATCTACTTGTAACCTATCGTCTTCTTCTACAAACGGAAATTTTGGGTTACCGCCTGTAATTACCACAATTTTATTACCAATTAAACCATCCGAACTTATTAGCGCTTTTGCATCTTTATGTATGTACTTGTGTGCTTCTTCTTCTAAATTCATAAAAACTTGTACTTGCGAAGTACCAAAAAATTGTATTTTTTTTATAGTACCAATTTTTACGCCCGAAAACCAAACGTTATTGCCTGCTTTAAGCCCTTGTATGTCATTAAACACAACGTTTACCGAAAAACTTTTATTAAAAGCCTTTTTTTGACTACCTAAAGTAAACACACCGAGTACAAAAATCAGTAATCCTAAAAAAATAAATATACCTACAGTTATGGCTTTCTTGTTATTTGGTTGCATAGTTTTTATTGTATAAAATTGTAATCGTAAAAAGGTTTTATAAGTGCATCGGTCGAGCTAAAAATTTCATCAAAAGTACCTTGGTGTTCAAATTTGCCATCTAAAAGCATAGCAACTCGGTTTCCAACTTCTTTTGCACAGGTAAGGTCGTGGGTAATAATTATCGAACTTGTTTTGTATTGCTCTTGCACTTGGTTTATTAAATTATTAATTTCGAAACAGGTTATTGGGTCTAAACCGGCGGTAGGTTCATCGTACAACATAATTTCGGGTTTTAAAATTAAAGTACGGGCAATACCTATACGTTTACGTTGCCCTCCCGATAGTTCTGATGGCATTTGGTTAATAGTTTGAGATAAGCCAACTGCTTCTAAAACCTCCTCAACTGCAGCATTTATTTCCTGCTTTTTTAACTCTCGGCGGTTACGCACAAGCGGAAACTCGAGGTTTTCTCGTATAGTCATACTATCATACAAAGCACTATTTTGAAACGAAAATCCTATTCGTAAACGCAGTTTTAATAAATCTTTGTAAATTAAGCTTTCTACATCGCTTTCTAAAACTTTAACCAAACCCGAATCGGCTTTTAACAAACCCACTATTATTTTTATAAGTACCGATTTACCCGTACCCGACTTGCCCAATACTACTAAATTTTCGCCTTTGAAGAGACTTAAATTAGCCCCTTTTAGCACTTCAAAATTACCGAAAGATATTTTTAAATCTTTAATTTCTATTACTGAAGGAACATCTTTTGCTGTTGCGGATTTTACTTTCATAATTATTAAGTTCTAAATATCCCAAAAAACTGAACGGTAATAACCTCTTCTATAAATACCAAAAACATGCCAATAACTACTGCCGAATTTGCAGCTTTACCCACACCCTCGGTACCTTTTAACGAGTTATAACCTTGGTAACAGCCCACCATACTTATGGTAAAACCAAAAAGTATAGCCTTAATGGTTGATGCCGTAATATCTAAAAACGTTATTTGCTCTAAAGCCGATTCGAAAAACAATTTATAACTGGTATTTTCGCTAATGGTAACATTTAACAGCGACCCTAATAAGCCAATAAAAGCGGTATAAAATGTTAAAATAGGCATAGAAATAGTTGTTGCCAAAACCCTTGTAGTAACTAAAAATTTAAACGGGTTAGTAGCCGATACCTCCAAAGCATCAATCTGCTCGGTTACCCGCATACTTCCTAGTTCGGCACCAATGCTCGAGCCCACTTTACCCGCCGATATTAATGCAGTTAATAATGGCGCTAAGGTTCTTAACAATGCAATACCAACTAACGATGGAAGCCACGATGTTGCCCCAAACTCTGCTAGCGATGGCCTAGATTGTTTAGTAAAAACAACACCTGTTATAAAACCAGTAACAGATATTAAAGGAAGCGTTTTTAGTCCAATATTGTAACATTGCTTAATTAACTCTTTGCCCTCGTACGGGGGTAAAAAGCCTTCTTTAAAAAAACGTAAAATAAATAAGTAAACTTCATATAACGTTAAAAACATTCGTGTAAACCAACCAAATGATTTCGGGGCTTCGTTGTTTTTTTTTAAACCGGTAACCTTTTCATCCATATTTAACTAATGTGTGCTGTAAGTTTCGTTTTTTTAATATCAATTTGCGAGCCAAATAAAAATATAAAACTAAAAATTTATTATTAACAAATTGGTTATTTGGGCCTCTAAAAAACTTTAGTTTTATTTGGGTGGCGTAACCCTTACTACCTATAAAACATTGCCCCCAAAAGGGCTGTTTTATAGGTAGTAAGGGTCGGGCTTTACGCTTGTAGCTTTTACAATTTTTGGTTTTTTGCGCTTCGCTAAACCAAAAATTATAAAAGGCTACCGCTGCAATCCCTTACGCTTGCGGCTTTTTAAAGAAAAATTATTGAAAAATTACAACAATAAATTTTTTATAAAAACTAATATATAACCCCAATTACCTAAACAAACTTTAATTTAACCACTATTATAATTGTTGATGAAATGATATATTTATGGCAATATTTAAGTTCTCTTACGCTCCAAAAAAAACACATTAAGTAATTTAAACGTAAAAACACAGTTTAAATAGTTGCTTCTGAAAAGGATTTTATAAGTTTGTAATAAATTTAAAGAGGAAAATATTATGTATCCAGATTATTTAGTTGCCCCAATGCGTACCGATTTAACAAACGCTGGTTTTGAAGATTTAAAAACTGCCGAATCTGTTAAAAATGCCATTGAAGGTGATGGAACTACTTTTGTAGTAATCAACTCGGTTTGTGGTTGTGCTGCCGCAAATGCTAGGCCAGCAGCTAAAATTGCCGCTTCAAACGCAAATAAACCTAATAAATTGATTACTGTTTTTGCAGGTGTAGAAAAAGAAGCGGTTGATGCTGCCCGCAATTATATGTTACCTTATCCTCCATCATCGCCAGCTATGGCTTTATTTAAAGATGGTAAACTAGTTCATATTATAGAACGTCATCAAATTGAAGGTAGGCCAGCACAAATGATTGCTGATAATTTGGCAAGTGCATTTGACCAATATTGTTAATAAAGTTTCATTTTGTTTAATGGTTTGTGTTTAGGCACAAACCATTTTTTTTGATTTAATAATTCAAAATCATCATTTTTTAAATTTCAAAACTTACATTAGCAGTAAAATCAAAAAGAGAATATCTAACAACGAGTGAGTATAACCGAAAATTTATTAGTTAATGTGTGACATTAATTTTAATAGCATTACATATTTTAAAATAAAGCATTGTTTTTTAGTTGTTTTGTTTTTTTTATGTTTTACTACAGCATACTCGCAATCTTATACCGATGAAATTGGTACAACATCGGCAAACGATTTTTACATTTCAAATAAAGACAGGTACTTTACCAACGGAAATTCTTTTCATTATAGACACTGTATAAAGCAAAATGATACAAGCAGTATTTTTGAAAAAAAAATTTTTGAATTAGAGTCTGGACAGAGAATATATAACCCTTTTTTTCCAAAAGCACCAGACCCAACCACACACGACAGGCCCTTTGCGGCTTATTTATATATTGGTTCATCATTTAACTGGTTTTATAAAAACGAAAAAATTTTAAGGGTTAACGCTCAAATAGGTACAATAGGGCCAAATGCTTTAGGGAAAGATATTCAGACATCTTACCATAAATTATTAAATGTTTTTAAACCTCAAGGCTGGGATTATCAGGTTAAAAACGAATTGGGTTTAAACCTTTCTGCAGAATATAACCGATTGTTTTATCGCACCAAAAGCAAAAATTTAGATGTTACCGCGTTATCGTCGGCATTGTTGGGCAACACTTTTTCTGGTGCTAATTTTGGTGTTTTATTGCGTTTAGGTAAAGTAAATCCGCTATATCAATCAATAAGTTTTAATAGCTTAGTGGGTACTAAAGCAAGCAAATTAAACCAAAAACCCAAAAATGAGTTTTTTGTTTTTCTTAAACCTCAGCTTAACTTTGTTGCTTACGACGCTACAATAAGTGGTGGTTTATTTAATGTTGATAAAGGCCCAGTTACATTTGGTACTAAACCATTGGTTTTTATTCAAGATGTTGGGGCAAGTTTTTCATCTCCCAGATGGTCAACCAATTTTGTAGTTACTTTAAAAAGTAATGAAGTAAAAAGCAATGCAACAGGCTACAGCTATGCTACTTGGAGTGTTTTTTATAGATTTAACCAGCGAGTTTTTAAGTGGTAGTTTTGTATTTGTTAACAAATACAATTTTGTTTTTTTTAAAATCTCTCTACATTGTTTAAGCATCCTAAAAGACAAAAGAAAATCTTTTTCTAAGTAAAAATTAAAACAAGGAATTATAACAGGTTAATTATTCAACTAGTTTCATGCAAGTTCTGTATTAATCCTAACTTGAATAAAAATAAGGCTATTGTCTATCAACTTATTAATTTCAACATTATTGCAGGTTAATTCTTTAAGGAAGTTTTGAATAATATAGACACATTAGATTAAAAACACAATATACAGCAGATGCTAGATTTTAGTTAGGCATAGCTAAAATATAAAAATATAATTTATTAACTATTAACACGTTAAAAAATAAATTTATCCTAATCGGGAATTCAATTCCTTATTAGGACAAATTTTTATACATTTGTATTATGTTACAGCGTGTTAGTAAAATTAAGTTAAAGCAGTTAGCTTCTAAATTTAGAGTAGTTGCTGTTGTTGGGCCAAGGCAAAGCGGTAAAACTACCCTTTGCAGGCAGGTATTTCCACGCAAACCTTACGTATCATTAGAAAATCCTGATGTTGCAGATTTTGCAACAAATGACCCAAATGGTTTTTTAAAACAATTTAAAAATGGTGCTATTTTAGATGAAATTCAAAAATTGCCACAATTGTTTTCTTACATACAACAAATTGTAGACGAAAACCCCAAGCCAGGTTTTTTTATTTTAAGTGGCAGTAATAATTTTTTAATGCAGCAAAATATTTCGCAAACTTTAGCAGGTAGGGTGGCATATTTACACCTGTTGCCTTGTAGTTTAAAAGAACTAAAAACAGCAAAACTGTTAAACAGTTTCGAACATCATATTTTTAATGGCAGTTACCCCGAACCTTTGTATAAGCATATTTTAGCAACAGATTGGTACCCAAATTATATAAGCACTTATGTAGAAAGAGATGTAAGGCAAATTAAAAATATTTCGGATTTAAGTTTGTTTATGAAATTTTTACGGCTTTGCGCTGGCCGTACAGGGCAGTTACTTAACCTACAATCGTTAGGTAACGATTGTGGTATTGATGCCAAAACGGTACAATCTTGGTTACATATTTTACAGGCTAGTTACATTATTTATTTATTAAGGCCTTATTACAATAATTATAATAAAAGGGTAATTAAAGCCCCCAAATTATACTTTTACGATACAGGAATTGCTTGTAGCTTGTTGGGCATACAAAATCAAAATCAGGTAAATACGCATGCGTTAAAAGGTAGTTTGTTTGAGAATATGGTAATTATTGACCTGCTTAAACAACGTTTAAATAGCGGCTTACAAGATAATTTATATTACTGGCGAGATAAAACAGGCAACGAATTAGATGTATTGCTAGACAATCCTACCTTAACCGCAATAGAAATTAAAGCGGGTGCAACCATAAGTAGCGATTACCAAAACGGGTTACTCTATTTTAAAAATTTAACATCAAACCAAAAAATAAAAACGGTTTTATGTTATACGGGTAAAACCGCTCAAGAAAGAAGCAATGGTATAATTATTAACCCATGGCCAAAGTTGATTTAAAATAGCAATCTGTTAATGGCAATAATGTGTTTACACAAACGGTATTTATAAAGTACTATTAACTTTTGTTTAGCAAATAAAATTAATAAGAGCCTATAAATTTGGTGGTTGTTTTTGTTATTTTTTAATGATTTTCAGGAATTCACAAATACATTATGCAGTATTTTGTGGTTCGTATTCCGCTTAAAAATAACGAAAAATATTTTAAAAGGGTTGGTTAAAACACATATTTGTTAGCATTAATGTTTGTGAATTAGTATCTTATAAACTCGTGAATAAAATCAAGGTAGTGGTCTTTTATATTTTTATAAAGTACAACTCCAAATCGTAAGCCTTGAAGCCCACAAAACAACATACTCTAAATTTAAAATTGATTTTTAAATAAAAAGCATATCTTTGTTCCGCAAGTAAAGCACCCTAATTTATTTGCAATGCAATCACAATCTACTAAATTTTTATCAGACGGTTTAACCTACGACGACGTACTACTAATACCCGCATACTCAGAGGTTTTACCTCGCGATGTTGATACATCAAGCTATCTTACCAAAACTATAAAACTAAATGTACCCATAGTTTCGGCAGCAATGGATACCGTAACCGATTCTAAACTTGCTATTGCAATTGCGCAAACTGGCGGAATTGGTTTTTTACACAAAAATATGAGTATTGAAGCCCAAGCCAACGAGGTTCGTCGTGTAAAACGATCGGAAAGTGGGATGATACAAGACCCCGTAACCTTACATAAAGATGCTAAAGTTGGCGATGCTTTTCAAATAATGAAAGAGTATAAAATTGGCGGCATTCCCATAATATCAGAAGATAATGTTTTGGCAGGAATTATTACCAATCGCGATTTGCGTTTTCAAAAAGATATGAACCAGCCTATTAGCGAGGTTATGACCAAAACAAACTTAGTTACAGCACCTGTAGGAACTACTTTTGCCCAAGCCGAAGCTTTATTGCAAAATCATAAAATTGAAAAACTACCTGTAGTAAACAGTTTAGGCAAACTAAGTGGTTTAATTACTTTTAAGGATATACAAAAGGTTAAAAAATTCCCCAATGCTTGTAAAGACGAACATGGCCGCCTTCGTGTAGGCGCAGCGGTTGGCGTTACTGCCGATACCATGCAACGTGTAGAAGCTTTGGTAAAAGCCGAGGTGGATGTTATTGCAATTGATACTGCCCACGGACACTCTAAAGGGGTTATTGATAAATTAAAAGAAGTAAAAGCTGCTTACCCAAATTTGCAAGTTATAGCTGGTAACATTGCTACCGCCGCTGGTGCGAAAGCCTTAGCCGATGCTGGTGCCGATGGTATAAAAGTTGGTATTGGACCAGGTTCTATTTGTACAACACGTATTATTGCTGGAGTGGGTGTACCACAATTGTTTGCCGTATACGAAGCTGCAAAAGGGGTTGCAGGAATGGGCGTACCCATAATTGCCGATGGTGGTATAAAATATACGGGCGATATTGCCAAAGCCATTGCGGCTGGTGCAAGTTCAATAATGGCAGGTTCGTTGTTTGCAGGGGTCGAAGAATCTCCAGGCGAAACCATTATTTTTGAAGGCCGTAAGTTTAAATCGTACCGTGGTATGGGCTCGGTAGAAGCTATGGAACAAGGCTCTAAAGACCGTTATTTTCAAGATGTTGAAGACGATATTAAAAAACTAGTACCCGAAGGTATTGTTGGGCGTGTACCATACAAAGGTACTTTGGCCGAAGTTATGCACCAATACATAGGTGGCTTAAAAGCCAGTATGGGTTATTGTGGTGCTAAAGATATTGTTACTTTGCAACAAGCACAATTTGTAAAAATTACATCTTCGGGCATTCGCGAATCGCACCCACATGATATTACCATAACCAAAGAAGCTCCTAACTATTCTAGGTAAAGAATTTTAATTTTTTAGGATTTTTAGGGCTATTGACTTGGTAGCACTTAAATATCAATTAAATTAAAAAGGCTATTAAATCTAAAATTGGGGCAATGCTATAATTTCCCCATAAGCATAAAAACATAAAACACACAAAAAGAGGCTTTCTAATTAAAGAAAGCCTCTTTTTATTTAAATAATTATTTTTAAGCTAAAACTTCCGAAACTAAATCGGCAGCTTCTTTTAATAAAATGGCCGAGAATACTTTTAAGCCCGATTCGTCAATTAGTTTTTTAGCCTCAACCGCATTGGTACCTTGTAAACGCACAATAATTGGTACACGTATGGTGCCCATTTCTTTGTAAGCATCTATAACGCCTTGGGCAACACGGTCGCAACGTACAATCCCACCAAAAATATTAATTAAAATGGCTTCAACTTTAGGGTCTTTTAAAATAATATTAAAAGCAGCTTTAACGGTTGTTGCGTTTGCTGTACCACCTACATCTAAAAAGTTTGCAGGTTCGCCACCAGCAATTTTAATAATATCCATAGTTGCCATTGCTAAACCTGCACCATTAACCATACAACCTACGTTACCGTCAAGTTTTACATAGTTAAGGTTCGATTCGCTAGCTTCAACTTCGGTTGCATCTTCTTCGGCCGTATCTCGCATTGCTGCAAAATTTGGGTGTCTAAAAAGCGCATTATCATCAATATTTACTTTAGCATCAACGGCTAAAATTAAATCATCCGATGTTTTTAAAACAGGGTTAATTTCAAACATTGCCGAGTCTGTTGCTTCATAAGCTTTATAAAGAGCGGCAATAAATTTTGTCATCTCTTTAAAAGCATTGCCAGATAAACCTAAGTTAAAAGCAATTTTACGGGTTTGGAAACCTTGTAAACCAACTTTAGGGTCAATATCTTCTTTAAAAATTAAATGCGGCGTATGTTCGGCAACTTCCTCAATATCCATACCGCCTTCGGTACTGTACATAATGGTATTGCGGCCACTTGCTCGGTTTAACAAAACCGAAACATAAAATTCTTTAGTTTCGCTTTCGCCTGGGTAATACACATCTTGGGCTACCAAAATTTTGCTTACCAATTTACCCTCGGGCCCAGTTTGTGGGGTTATTAATTGCATACCTAAAATATCGGTAGCTCGTTGTTTAACCTCGTCTAGGTTTTTGGCTAATTTTACGCCTCCACCTTTACCACGGCCACCAGCGTGTATTTGTGCTTTTATAACTACCCAACTCGAGTTATAATCTTCTTTAAGTTTTTTTGCAGCTTCAACAGCTTCTTCGGGCGTGTGCGCCAAAATGCCTTCTTGAATGCGAACCCCAAAACTTTTTAAAATTTGTTTACCTTGATATTCGTGAATGTTCATCTTCGAGTTATATTTGCTGTGAAAGTACTAATCATACGTCAAAAACAAAATATATTTTTAAATTTTTATTAATTTCTTTCAAAAATTATAAAAAAACCTAAAGTTTACCCTTAAATAATTTGTTATTTTGCCAATATGCTAAAAGCCGAAAATATTTATAAAAATTATGGTAGTTTAGAAATACTAAAAGGTGTAAACCTTAGTGTTAACGCAGGCGAAGTGGTTAGTATAGTTGGTGCATCGGGTGCAGGAAAAAGTACTTTTTTGCACATTATTGGCACTTTAGATAAACCCACCAAAGGCCAGGTATTTATAAATAACACCAACGTTACTAATTTAAACGCCAAAGCAATTAGTGCTTTTAGAAACCAACATTTGGGTTTTATTTTTCAGTTTCACCACTTGTTGCCCGAGTTTACAGCCTTAGAAAACGTGTGCATACCCGCTTTTATTGCTAAAAAAAGCAAAGCCGATGCACAAAAAAAAGCTTTACATTTATTAGATATTTTGGGATTAAAAGATAGGGCGCAACATAAACCCAGCTCAATGTCGGGTGGCGAGCAACAGCGGGTTGCCGTGGCAAGGGCATTAATTAACAAGCCATCGTTAATACTGGCCGATGAGCCGTCGGGGAATTTAGATTCTAACTCGGCAAAAGATTTACACAAACTTTTTTTTGATTTACGCGATCAGTTTAAACAAACCTTTGTTATAGTAACCCATAACCAAGATTTAGCCGCTATGGCCGATAGGAAAATTATAATGAAAGATGGCTTAATAAGTTAAAATGGCACAAAAAATACTAATAACAGGGGCAAGCAATCCCATAACATACCAATTGGCTTGGCATTTAAAAAGCAACGATATTCACTTTTGTGATACCCAAAACCATGTAAACATAATCCCATCGGCAGCATCAAACTCGTTTGCTCACCAATTTTTAAATTACTGTTTAAACCACCAAATACAAATAGTTTTTGCGCTTAAAGCGAATGAACAACAAGCTTTAAATCAAAGTAAAATATTGTTTGATGAGTTTGGCATCAGTTTAATGCAGTTAGATGAAAAACAATTAGCAAATATTAACCAAAGTGATTTTATTCACCATGATTTTAAAAACAGCAATTCAATAAATTCTTTTACCGATTTTTCTGCTTCTGTACTAAATGCAGGTTACCCTAATAAAAAAGTTTGGTTTGGCAGGGCCGATGGTTTGGGTAATATTTATCAAATAAATGATCATGTACCAGCATCTAATTTTTTGTGGCTAAATAGTACTAGCCTATCTTTTACACAAGCATCAAAACTTGTTAACCAAAACCCTTTTGTACCGATACATATTTATCCTGCAAAAGAAAATATATTGGTTTGTAAAGTTTTACTATTTAACCAACAGGTTTTTACGCTCAACATATTAACCAATATACAATTAGAAATTATCAATAAATCCCAAAAAACATTTAACCTGCAAGGTTTTTTAGAATTGGCTTTTGCCGATGATAGATTGATATATATAAAAAATGTAAGCTATGATGCCTAATTACCAAGATTTTGATGACAACTTAAACGCATTTATTTTTGAGCTAGATGATGTTTTATTACCACAAAAAGATTACGACTTACAAGTTTATTACTTATTTACCAACTTTTTAGAATACCTTGAACCACAATATACTGCCAGCCATTTGTTAGCATTTATTACAAAGCAGTATCTACAATTTGGCAACCAAAATATGTTTGATGCCTTGCAAAAAACATTTAATTTAGATGCCAAATACCAACAAAATTTAGATTTATTGTTTAGTAATGCTAAATTACCCCTAAAACTTTTATTGTTTAAAGAAGCTTTAGATTTGCTGCAACAAATTGTAGTTAACCGTAAACAAGTGTACATACTAACATCGGGCTTAGCCCAAACCCAGCTTAACAAAATACAACAAACCGAGTGGAATGGGCTTGATAAATTTTTAAAAGTTTACTTTGTAGATGAGTTTGCACCAAAACCCGGTACCCAAAGTTTAACTTATTTAATTAATGAGAATGATTTAGACTTAAAAAAAACGGTTTTAATTGGAAAATCCAGCTTAGATAAAAATTTGGCAAAAGCAGCTGAAATAAATTATTTTGAAATACGCTAAATCAAAAATTAAAAAACTAAATTACATTTCGTTTCGTTAAACTTAGTAATAGTTTGTGAAGTCGAAAAAACAATAAACTCTGTTAAAATGAAATTCAAAATATATACTTCTTTATTTAGTGTACTTTTTTTACTATGCTTTATTTCTTGTAAAAAAACATCAATTAATGTTACACCACCTACAAAAATCACTAAACCAGTAGTGATAGATAATGTTACACCGCCAGGCAACCGGTTTGAGCTTACCCAAGATTCGTTATTTTTATATGCCCAGCAGTTATATTTGTGGAATACAGAATTACCAAGCTACAAGGTGTTTAACCCTCGCCAATACAAAACTTCTAGTACTGATTTAGAAAACTTTGAAAATGTGCTTTTTCAAATCACGAGATATGGTATAAACCCTTTAACTGGTAAGCCTTATGAGTATAATTTTAAGGAACCCACCACAACCAAATATTCGTATATAGATGATTTGGTAGCTAACGGTACACTAAGCAATACTAAAAATGATAGAGTAAAAAGTGATTTGCAAGGAAATAAAAATGATATTGGATATGGTTTAACTAGCGTTGGACCCGATAATAATTATGTTATATTTCTAGAATTTGTTACACCAGGTTCGCCTTGCGAGCAAGCCGGATTAAGTAGGGGCGATTATTTCACTTCTATAAATGGATTCTCGTTTGGCTCAAATTACGTTACCGAAATTGATAGATTGGTTAATGAAATATACAAACCAACTGTTAATTTGGTAGGTGTTAAAAAAAATGGTGAAAGTTTTAATGTAACTATTAATGAAGCAAGGTATGTGAGTTCTCCAATTTATAAAGAAAGTGTAATTAATGCTGGCGGTAAAAAAATTGGTTATTTAGCTTATGCCAGTTTTACTGATGCCAACAATTCTGAAAATGTACTGACTAACGCTTTTGCTAATTTTTCAAGTGCTGGTGTAACCGATTTAATAATTGATTTACGATACAATAGTGGAGGATATATTTCAACTGCTCAACATTTAATTAATTTAATTGCACCCGAAAGAATTAACGGTTCGGTTATGTTTCACGAATATTTTAACGAAACCGTTGCAAGTGGTAAAGCCGTAATATTAGAAAAACAAGGTATAGGTGGACCATTTAATATTACAACTATTTTTACTAAACCTAGCGGTGGGCTTCGTAATATACAAAATGTAGTATTTATGATTACTGGTTCAACGGCATCGGCTAGCGAGTTGGTTATTAATAGTTTAAAACCTTATATTAATGTTAAAACCGTGGGTGAAACATCGTACGGAAAACCAGTTGGGTTCTTCCCCATACGTATTGATAAGTACGATGTTTATATGTCTATGTTTTCAACAAAAAATTCGGCTGGCGAAGGTAATTATTTCGCAGGTTTAAATCCTACATATTCTATTAAAGACGACCCAACAAAAGCTTTTGGTGATATTACTGATACAAATTTAGCTGCATCTATTGCTTATTTAACTAAGGGAAGTTTCGCTAATGCTGGCAAAAAAACAATTTTGCTTAATGGCGAAAAAGTTGATATGAATGATGTAATTATTAAACCATTAAACGATAACAGTTTTAAGGGTATGATAGAAAAAAGGAAATAAAATTATTGATTTTTAATAAAAAAAATCCACTAGTTAAATTCAATTTTATAGGTTGAGTTTTTTTGGGGGGGGGGCAAAAGTTGTCAATAATCATCTTATAATTTTAAACTTAATTTAGTTTTAAGTTTACAACAGTTTTAGCAGTACATTGTAATTTTACTTAGAAATCAATTAAATCAATAATTGAAAAATATTTCACTCATAATCAACCTATTGAAAAATAATTAAAATTAAATTTGGCAGCTACTATTAAAATCTACTACATTCGAAATATAATTTGGTTGAGATACCAAAATCAATTCCCCTCAACAAGGCCTTGGTTTATAAAGAAGTGGTTAGAGATCAGGCTCCAAAACCCACTGGCAACCTCCCTAAGTGTTTAGAGAAAGGTGCCAAATCCTGCCCCGTAAATGGGACAAATAAATTTTAAAGACAATGAAAAAAAGCAAATCAAAATCAAACAACAAACTTAATCCCAATTATGGGCTTGCTACACCAATTAAACAAACTTATTTTATGGTTTGTATAATGTGTTGCTGTTGTATGTAAAATTTGCTTGTTATTAATTTTATTTTTTTAATATACAAATTGGCTTAGCAATTTTGTTGCAAAAAAAAACTCACACCTTATTAAACCTAAAATTTATCTTTATATATAATTATTATGTCAACTCAAAATCTAAAATTCGAAACTTTACAAGTACACGCAGGCCAAAAAGCCGACCCAACCACCGGTTCCCGAGCTGTACCTTTGTACCAAACCACCAGCTACGTTTTTAACAGTAGCGAACACGGCGCAAACTTGTTTGCCTTAAAAGAATTTGGCAACATTTACACCCGTATAATGAACCCAACAACTGATGTTTTTGAGCAGCGAATTGCAGCTTTAGAAGGCGGAGTGGCAGCTTTAGCAGTATCATCTGGCCAGGCGGCGCAGTTTATTGCGCTAAATAATATTTTACAAGTTGGCGATAATTTTGTATCAACCCGTAATGTTTACGGCGGTACTTACAACCAATTTAAAGTGCAGTTTAAACGTTTAGGTGTTGAGGCTAGGTTTGCCGATGACGATAGTGCCGAAGCTTTTGAAAAACTAATTGACAGTAATACCAAAGCACTTTATTTAGAAACCATTGGTAACCCGGCATTTAATATTCCTGATTTCGAAAAAATATCGGCCTTAGCCAAAAAACACGATTTACCATTAGTAGTTGATAATACTTTTGGTGCTGGTGGTTACATTTTTAGACCGTTGGAACACGGCGCAAACATTGTGGTTGAATCGGCCACAAAATGGATTGGCGGCCACGGTACCAGCGTTGGTGGAGTTATTGTTGATGGCGGAAATTACAATTACGGAAATGGTAAATTTCCGCAATTTTCGCAACCTGCCGAAGGTTATCACGGTTTAGTTTTCTCGGATGTGTTTGGTGTTAACGGCCCATTTGGTAACATACAATTTATTATTAGAGCCCGTGTAGAAGGGTTAAGAGATTTTGGGCCTGCAATTTCGCCTTTCAACTCCTTTTTGCTAATTCAGGGTTTAGAAACCTTATCGTTACGTGTACAACGCCATTTAGACAATACTTTAGAATTGGCACAATGGTTAGAAAATCATCCGCAAGTTGATAAAGTAAATTACCCAGGTTTAACTTCATCGCCTTACCACGTTTTGGCAAAAAAATATTTAAAAAATGGTTTCGGAGGCGTTTTATCGTTCGAGATTAAAGGCGACAAAGAAAATGCTACAAAATTTGTTGATGCTTTGGTATTAACCAGCCATTTAGCCAATGTTGGCGATGCCAAAACGTTAATTATACAACCGGCAGCAACCACGCACCAACAACTAAGTGCTGATGACCAAATAAAAGCAGGTGTTAGCCCTAGTCTTTTAAGAGTATCGGTTGGTATTGAGCATATAGACGATATTAAAGCCGATTTTGCACAAGCTTTCGAAAAAATATAATTAAGAGTCCTCCCCTATTTTATCCCTTGCTTTGTATTTTTTACAAAGCAAGGGCTTAAAAAAATTGATTAAATGAGCATAAAAAAATATCAACATTCACAAGCTTTTAAACTAGAAAACGGTAAAAAAATTATCGATTTAGAAATTGCTTACCACACTTTTGGCAAATTAAACGCTACAAAAAGTAATGTGGTTTGGGTTTGCCACGCTTTAACGGCAAATTCGGATGTTTTTGATTGGTGGACAGGTTTATTTGGGAAAAAGAATTTATTTAATGCCGACAAACATTTTATTGTTTGTGCAAACATTTTAGGCTCGCATTATGGTACAACCAATCCTTTATCAAAAACCGAGATTACTGGCTTGCCTTATTGTTTATCTTTTCCACAATTTACGGTTAGAGATATGGTTGCGGCACACCAATTACTTGCCGAGCACCTGCAAATTAACGATATTGAAGTTTTAATTGGCGGATCGTTAGGTGGCCAACAAGCTTTAGAATGGGCAGTTATTGCTCCTCAAAAAATTAAAAATTTAGTGGTTTTAGCTACCAATGCACAACACTCGCCCTGGGGTATTGCTTTTAACGAATCGCAACGCTTGGCCATAAGTGCCGATAGAACCTTTTACGCTAACCATACTAACGGCGGTGCGAAAGGTTTAAAAGCTGCTCGCAGTTTAGCTTTATTATCGTACCGAACGTATGAAAGTTATGTGCGTACACAAAGCGAAGTTGATGATAGCCAGAAAGATAATTTTAAAGCATCATCGTACCAAAATCACCAAGGCGAAAAATTGGTAAAACGCTTTAATGCATATAGTTATTGGTTTTTAACCAAAGCTATGGATACCCATAATTTAGGTCGAAACCGCCAATCGGTTAAAGAGGCGTTAAAAACGATACAAGCTAATACACTGGCAATTGGTATTAAAAACGATTTTTTATTCCCAACCGAAGAGCAAAAATTTATAGCCGATAATGTTACCGATGCTCAATATGCAGAAATATCATCAATTTACGGCCACGATGGATTTTTGTTAGAAACCCAAAAATTGGAAGAGGTTATTACTAAGTTTTTGAAAGTGGGTAAAAAAAAAATAAACCAAGCTAATTTAAAAGTAGCATAATTTATTTGTATTAAACTTTGCCCTTATTATCAATAAATATTTTTTAATTAGATGGCTGGCGGAATCAAGTTATAAATACAAAAATAAAATAAGGAATTAGAAAATATTATTTTTAAAATGCCATTTTAAAACCTAAAACCATATTTTTAAGTCATAAAATAATTTTTAAATTGGCTAAAATTAGGCTTACGGAATTAAAAAATTAATCTAAATTTCAATAAAATATCATTTATTAAACTTAAGTTCGAGTCTGAAATTTTAATTAAACATAATGCTAAATTTTAAAAAAAATATTGTTACAGTTGCTTTTTTATTAGCAACAATTAATACGTTTTCTCAAATAAAAATCACCATTCAACCTGATAGCATTGTAAACCAAATGGCTGCTGGTTTTGGCTGTAACGTATTTGCAATGCTAGACTCTGTACCAGTAACTTACGACCAAAAACACAATTACCGATCGTGGGGTGGTAGTGCTTGGGGCGCAACACCTATGGCAACTGATACCGCAGCTTGGAATAAAATTTATACTTATATGGATTGGTTGGGTATGGATTATATTCGGGTAAACCTGGAACATAGAATTTTTGAACCACAAAAAGGCTCGTATAGCTTTAACAATAAAGAAATGCTTGTTTTGTATAAATATTTATATTATTTTGAGAAGAAAGGCGCAATTGTACAATTACAAGAAATGTACCCTAACGCTAAATGGCTAGCTCATAAAAAGTTACAAAACAATGCTGTAAACATAGTTAGAAGTGGACCTGCCGATTTAGATGCCTGGAGTAACGGAATTATTGCACTTTTAAAACATCTTACACAAACTAAAAAATATACTTGTATAAAATATTTTGGAGTTGCAAACGAACCTCACCATACTTGGAGTTGGTGGAAAAACGAAGATGGAGTTTCTTCACAATCAATAATACCAGCTTTAGCAATTTTAAAGAAAAAAATATATTCGCAAAAACTAAATATACCATTAGCAGGCCCCGAAGAAATGTTTTACCACTGGGAGGCTCTAAAAACACAAGCTACTTTTGAAAATTATGTAGATGCTTTTTCGTACCACGAGTATATGACAATTATAGATTGGTGGGATAGCAAGAGTGAATCTAAAGATTGGTATCCTACTTTAAAATCATTTACAAAACCTGTTAAAACTGCAGTAGAAATGGCTCACCAACAACAAAAACCATTCTTTTTTTCGGAACACGGTACTATGCACTTTGGTATGATTAAAGATGCCCGTGGGCCATCAACTTTTGATGCTGTATTTAAAGATGTTGAATTTGCAATGCGGTATGCAAATTTAGGTGTTGATGGTTTTTCTAGATGGAGTTTATTAAACCGTGGAAATTTAGATGGCCAATGGGGGTTTATTGAAACTTTTGATAGAAGTACTATGAAAATGCTAAAGCCCGAAAATTATTATCCTAAAGAAAATACTTTTTTTGGCTATGGTTTACTAACAAGGTTCACTTATAAAAATTCGTTTGTGGTTAAAAGTAAATTAGAAGCTTTAACAACCGATAGCGTTGTTAATTTGCACAGCATAACTTTTTTAAGTCCATCAAAAAAAGATGCTACTATATATATTGTTAACGATAAACAAACTAAAGAAACTGTAAATATTAATTTAAATATGAACGAAAAATTATATAAAAAATGGTATAAATACGAATTTGATATAAAAGATAGAAACAAAACAACTGTTTTAATAAACCCATTAGAAATAATACCTAATGAAAATACAAATTTTAAAATTAACCCATTAAGCATTACAGTTTTTAGCACTATAAACTTAAATAATAATGCTGCTGGTTTAGTTAGCGAGTAAAAACCATCTACATAAATTCTCCTACTTTTCGATTATTTGTTTATTAAAATCAAATAAATATTGATTTTTATAAGGTATGCTCAACCAAAATGGTTTGCAAAACCAGGTTTAACTCATTTAAAATAATATTGGGTAATTTTTAAAAAACCGATGGAATACTAAATCCCCAAAAACAGTTTCACAAAAACACTTTTGTTTTTGTGAGTGAGAAAGAAGTGGAGAGTCTATAAAACGCTGTCTTGAGACTCTTCGCATTGGCCTTGAGTGATAAAAATGTTAAAAAAAGATTCTAATTTTTAAATGCGTTAGCCCTGTTTGCAAACCAGTTGTGGCTTTATAGCAATAACAAGTTTTGCAATTCACTATGTTTATTCTACTATTATTTAAATTAAATACCTGTAAAGTTGTTGATTGCATTTATTCCTCTTAGGGTTTCTTTAAAAAACGTAGCCAGAAATGAAAATCCCGAAGGGATTCTGTAAATAAAAAAGCTTTAATTTACGGCTATCTGCGGTGCATTATTCTTCAATCTATCCTAACCCAAAAAACAAAAATATTAACCGAATTTGTATGGTTTGATAATGTAAATCGTTTTACCTATCGCTTACTAAGATGCCATCTTTTTTCCTCGTTTTAATCAATTGAAACCTAGTATTTTTAATTTTTTTCCACACAATATCAAATTTACAAAATGTGTGAATTTTTGAGAAACCTTCTAGTTATTTAGTGGTTGGAGTTATACAATGCCAGTTATTTCCATATCTCTTCAAAATCAAATTCAATTTCACAAGTTTTATCTAATTTAAATGTATTTGATGTAGTTTGCTTGTAAAAGTTATCAATTAATTCAAAAACATCAACTGTTTTTTTTAGATAATCGGCTAATAAATAATACCTTACACCCTGCTCTCTATACAATTCAAATTTAATAACTCTATCTGTTTTAATACTGTTTGGTGATATAATTTCTAAAACCAAAACTGGTGGAAATTCTAAATAATCTGCACTTGTTTTTCCGTAAATTATCATCATATCAGGCCTAACCACTGTTTCTTCATTTATTTTCCAATCAAGTTCGCAGGGCAACCGCTTTTAAACTACCATCATTAACTCCCTGTATTCTAAGTTGCAACTAGCTTTTAGTTTTTTTCTTCTGATAGATATTTTATTTATTTT
>REAS01000066.1 GCA_004294495.1 Sphingobacteriales bacterium | reverse complement strand
ATTAAACAGAAAAAACCCTCGAAATCACAAACCTAAAAAATTGTACAATATGGTGTATAAAAGAATATAGATATTGCTTAAGTAAACGACATTGTATTAAAATCTGTTAAAAAAACTGCTGCCACTGCGGTGGGGTCGGCAATGCCCGTGGTTTCAATAATTAAATGGTCAAATTCGTAATCGCCAGTTACCAGTTTGTTTAGCAAAACCGATAAATCTCCATTTAACGTACAACAAATACAGCCGTTTGTTAACTCAAAAATATGCTCATTAGTGTTAATAACCAAGTCGCTATCAATATTTATTTCGCCAAATTCATTTTCTATTATTGCAAATTTTATATTCTTATTCTGACTAATAATTTGGTTTAAAAAAGTGGTTTTACCCGACCCTAAAAAGCCAGTTATAATAGTTACAGGAATAGTTTTGATAGCCATTTTTTAAATAGTTTTTTAGGATTTTATTTCGCCCAATTTTAGCAAAGCATAAAATAAGCCCGTGGCATGTAACGCTTGCGGAATTTGGTTTTCTAAAACCATTTGCTTTACTTCTTCAACAGAAAAAAGCTCGACAGATATATCTTCAAACTCATCTAAACTTTGTTCCTGTATTTTTTTACCACCAGTTGCCAAGTAGCAATAACATACATTGTTTGATGTTGCTGGGTTTGGGTAAACGGTAGAAATTAACTCGAATTTTTCGAAAGCATAGCCAGTTTCTTCTAACAATTCACGTTCGATGGCTATTAATGGGTCTTCATTTTCCTCAATTACACCCCCAGGTATTTCTATGGATGTTATGCCTCCGCTGTGGCGATATTGGCGAACCATTATTATTTGTCCGTCATCGGTTACGGCTACTGCGTTTGCCCAGTTTGGATATTCTAAAACATAATACTCGTTTGCAATGCGCCCATCTGGTAGTTCGCAATTATCAACCCTTAAAGTTGCCCAAGGTTTTTGTATAAGGTATTTTGAGGATATGGTTTTCCACTTCATTTTGTTTTTTTTGTTTGTTAGTTTGTGTTGTTCATGCGTTTTAAGACAAAATGTTAGATGTGAATACTTAAATTATCTATTAGAATTTAATATAAAAACATCTTATACTTTATTCAAAAGTAAATTTATAAAACCACTAGGTTGCTTATCCGATTAAAATGTTTAAGATTTAGTGTGGCTAGAGGTAAATTATGAGAAACTGCGGTGGCAGCAATAAATAAATCGGCAATGTCAATTTGTTTTCGTTTTTTCCTCAACTCATAATTTATTTGTACAGTTATTCTAGCAGTTTTTTTATCGAATGGTAAAACTTGCACCATTTTCAAAAATGTGTCTCAAAAGTCACTTTGTTCTAATTTTGCACCTGTATAAATTTCGTATTCGGTTATTGCAGAAATACTGTATACGTACCCTTGTTTTACTAATGCAATTAAAGCCGAATTTGCTTTGTCTGTTTTTCGAAAAAGATCAATTAAAATTGATGTGTCTATTATTACTCTGCTCTCCATTGGTTAATTACTTTTCGAGCATGCGTAATATCCTTTAATTGTTTTTTAGTGAATGTTGGTGCGTTTAACAAAAATGTTTCTAATGCATTAACGTTATTAACTTGATATTCAAGATTTAATTGGTCTTTATTTGATAAAATATCTTGTAGGGGTAATAATTTAATATTTTCGTCATTATTTTGGATATCTTTATTTAATTCAACTTCGTTTTTGAGTTTGTTCCACTGTTTTTCGGGCAATTTTTTAACTAAATAAACCAATTGCTCAAAACCTACTTCTATTTGTAATTGCATAACAAGACTTTTAGTTTAAACATTATAATTTTAAAGCTTATAAACTAGGTGTAAATTGAATCTATTAGATAATATTAAACAGTAAACTCAAATTTATAACTAAAGATGCTAATTATAAAACGATTTGATATAAAATTTAAAAGAAAATATTGTTTAAATATAGTTTACAATTGCTTTGCCGATAAGAACAGTTTACAAAAGTATTACTAAAAGTTAATCATATAACTCAACGTTTTACGCTCTCAATTAGCCAACTTACATTTAATAATAACCCTATTTTAAATTAATAAATGTTTATCTAACGGTATAAGTTCAAAATCCTACCCCTAAAAACTATTAGTTAAATACTTAAGCAACTGCATAGTTTTTAAACGTTTTGCTTGCAATTCGTTAATTTTTTCTTGGGTTTCTAACACTTTTTGTTCGCGAGAATTTATAAGAAATAATGAGCTATCGCCAAATCTAAATTTAGTTTCTTCACCATTTAATAAGGCTTTATTATTAGCTTGAGTTTTTTGAAATAAAGCTATTTGATTAGTAAAAGTATAATAATCGTTAAGGTAGTTTCGCCATTTATTGGCTATTTGGTTTTGTTTATCGTTTAAATCGTATTGCGCATCAAGTATTTTAATTTTGGCTAAGCTGTAAGCGGCTCGCTGCTTGGTAAACGTTAATGGCATAGAAAACGAAAACCCAAACTTTTGATTATTGTTTATGTATGGTGCGTTAAAATTTTGAAAACCATCTCTACCTCCATTTAAAACGCCTAAATTAAAGTTTAAAGTAGGTTTTATTTCTTCTAACTTTAGGCGGCGATCTATATCTAACTCCTGCAATTTAAAAATATAAGCCTGAACTTCGGGGTTTTGCTGGGCTATAGTATTAGGAGTTACTTGTAATAAATTTGCCGCTGGAATTGCTTGTATGGCCAAAGTGTCGGGACTGATATTCAATTTTTCGGGGTCTATCGCTACATTATTATCTAACCATAAATAGGCAGTTAATTGATTTTTGGTATTGGTTAGCTGCTGCTGGTATTCGTTTAGTTTAAACTGCCTATTTTGCAATAAAATAAGTGCTTCTAAGGTATCTATTGCAGGTTTATCGCCATTTAAAAACAATTGTTTTGTTCCTTGTAAACGTATATCTGCAAGCTTAACTGCATCGGTATAAACCTGTACATTTTTAAACGAGTTTATCCAATCGGTATAGCTTTGGGTGGCTTCTAAAAACAAATTATTTAAAACAATTTGCTGTTGGTTACGGGCAAACGATTGGTAAATACGGGCTCTTTGTAAATCTGCCCTTCTTTCATCAATAAACAAACCACGACCAATGGGCAAACTTAAACCCACATAGCTTAAACCATTTTTAGGTAATTTATTTTCGGGATTTATAAAAGCACCCTCGGTTTCCATGTAACTACCCTTTAAATCAATACCGTACCAAAGAGGTAATTTAATTTCGGGAGTAAAATAATTGTAGTACGTTACGCCATCAAAAATTTTACGATCCTTTTCGGCACTTAGTTTGGGGTCGAAACCGCCTAATGCCATCCGGCGATTTAGCCTAGCTTTATCGTTAAACAAAAAAGCTTGTTTAGCAATAGGGTGGTATTGTTGTACAATGCTTAAATACTCATCTATTGATAGGGTTTTATCCTGCGAAAGCGCCACAAAATAAGCAATACAAAAAAAGAAAACAAGGCTTAATTTTTTCATTTTTTAACTTTTTTTGGCTTGTCATCTTTAGAGTTTCCGCTATAAAAATCTGGCGGAAAGCTATTTAATTGTCTCCATAGTTCGTACCATATTGGCACATTGTTTAATAAGGCAATTGTTTGGCAGCCCGTACCTAACTTTAATGATGAAGGCCATACTTTAGTTTCTAAATCGGGCTTAACCCAAACTTTAAACTTGCCAGTTGCATCAATATTATTATCGATAGCTGCAATTTTACCTGTAAACAAACCGTACGATGCCTGTGGCCAACCCGAAAAAACAATTGCCGGAAAGCCATCGAACTGTATTTGCACTCGCTCGCCTTTACTTATTAAAGGTAAATCTATTGGGTTTACATAAATTTCTATGGCTTTGCTAAAATTTAGCGGCACTATGGCAACTAATTTTTCGCCGTCTTTAACGGTTTCGCCAATGCCCGCTTTTACGGTTTGCAAAACCTGACCATTTTGTGGGGCTAGTATAAAATAAAAGCCCTTTCGTAGCTTGTAATTAGCTAATTGGTTGGCTAGTTTAGCTACTTCGCTTTCGCCAGTTGATGCTTGAGATTGTGCCGTAAATTTATCGCCAGTGGTTTTCGATATTTTTTCGGCGTACTCTTGAGTGGTTGCCGATAAATCTATTTTAATATTCAGCAACTCATTTTTACCGTTATAAAATTTGTTTTCGGATGCTATTTTTTTAGCCAAACTTTCTTGGTACAATTGCTGGCGTTGCTCAAACTCGGTAAGCGATTTTAAGCCAGCATCAAACATTTCTTTTTGGCGTTTTAGCTGTTCGTTTGCAATTTTTAATTGGTTATTTGCTGCAATCATAGCCACACTATCTGATTGTACTTGCAGCGTATATTGTTTTACCTTGTTTCGTAGTTGCTCCATTTTAAGGCTTAAACTTTGCGCCATTGCGGTTAATTGTATATCGGCTTGGCCAACTTTATCTTTATAAAATTGTGTAGCATCGGTTTTGGCTTTTAGCTGCTCAGCGGTACGTTGGGTAAGTTGTGGGTCTAGGTAATCGTCTTTAATTTCGGTAATTTGCAAAATGGTATCGCCTTTATTAACCATATCTCCATCTTGCACATACCATTTTACAATTCGCCCAGCAATAATTGAGTTAATTTCTTGTTGGCGTTGCTCGGGATTTAGGGTTGCTACTTCGCCGCGAGATTGTATATTTTGAGTCCAGGGTAAAAAAAGCGTAAGTATTGCAACAATAAAAACACCTAAAATCCATTTTATTTTTCTGGTATGGTGGCTATCTTCCATCGCTTTTTGAAACGATTTGTATTTTTCGAAACCGGAGGTGCCTGTATTTTCTTCTAAGAACATAAATTTATACTGTTTTTCCTTTGTTTAGGGTAATAGTTTTATCGCACTTATTGCAAAATTCATCTAAATCAGAAATTGCTATTAACGTAAAGCTTTTATCTTCAATAAGTTTTTCAATAATTTTTGTACGATAAAGGGTTTCAATCCCACTCCAACCGTTTTCTAATAGTAACAACGATGGGTGGTATAAAAAACACCTAGCCATTAATATTTTTTGCACAGTACTTGATGATAACTTTTGCCCTTGCGAGTCTAAAACTGTATTGTAACCATCGGGCCGTTGTTCAACAAACGATTTTAAACCAACTAACTCGCAAGTACTAATTACTTCTTCAAAAGTTAACTGGCTATTTCCTAAAGTTAAGTTATCCCAAAGTGTGCCATTAAAAAGCTCTTCTTGTGCAAAAAAAACGGCAACGTTTTGTCTTAATTTATCGGTATCAATATTTTTAGAAGGAATACCGTTTATAAATATACTACCCGTATATCCACTATACGCACCCGTTAATACCCTAAGTAAAGTGGTTTTTCCCGAACCTTCGGCACCTGTTAAACAAACTTTTTCACCTTTTTTTATATCAATATTAATGTTAATTAAAACAACCTCTTGGTTAGGGTAGCTAAAAAAAAGATTTGAAGTAGATAATGCATAAGGTGAATTATAATCAAAAGTTGATGCAACATTATTAACTAGAAAATTATCTTCAGGCTTTTCTAGAAGCTTATCTACTTTTTCTATTGAAGTTAATACATCATAAACGGTTTCTAAACTTACTATTAATTTTTCAATCGAACTTAAAATAGCAATAATCACAATTTCGGAGGCTATAAATTGACCCAAATTAATTTGCTGATTTACCAACAAATAAGTACCTATTATAAGCATTGCAGCTGTAATTAAAACCTTAAAAGCAATCATTATACGGTACTGAAATACCAATATATTAAAATGAGCAGTTCGCGAGGTTAAGTATCCAAGCGTAAGTTCATCGGTTTTATCGAGATGTAAATTATTTTTTTGTGAAAACTTAAAGGTTTTAATTACCCGCGATATTTCTTCTAACCAATGTGCTATTTTATACTTGTAATCGCTCTCTTGCATACTGGTTTTAAACACTGCTGGGCTGCTTAAATACAGTATCATTGATACCAAAGTAAGTAAGGCAATACCAAAAACTATAAAAACTGGGTGATAAAAACTCAACAAAATTAAACCAAAAACTATTTGAATGGTAGCTGCGGGAAAATCTAACAACAATTTTGATAATCCTTTTTGTAAACTAGCGGTATCAAAAAACCTATTTACCAACTCGGGGAGGTAGTAATTATCTATACCTAATAAATCTAATTTGGGTATGCGCTGTGCATAAGCAAATGTTAAGCGGGTAAAAATACGTTGTTGAATACGCTCGGTTACTCGCATTTGCATTATCTGAAAAACGCCATTTAACAACACCCCAAAAACCACAAAACTTATTAAAACCACTAGCGACGCAGATATTAAACCGCCAAACAAAATCCCCACAATAGCTTGTATGCCAATCGGTAACGATAGTTGTATTAAACCCGATATAATTGCAAAAAAGTATATATTAGTAATTTCTTTACGCTCTATATTAACTAATTTAAATAGTTTTTTTAATGCGTTTTTTAAACTATACTCAGCAGTGTTGGCCATAAGGTAAAATCAAAATTTTAAAAGTGCAAATTGCAATAATTAAAGTATTACTATCTAAACATAAAGTAAAATTACTGTAAACTTTACTTTCACTATTATATAAAAACATTAATCATATATTTACACAATGGAATGGCAAATATACCCAAAAATGAATACGCATTTATATTTGCGTAATCCCGAAAACACCGAAATTGGAAAAAAAATCATAAATGTGGGTGTAAAGTTGATTAGTGAAAACGGGTTCGAGATTTTTACTTTTAAAAAACTTGCCGATGCCATAGGATCAACAGAAGCTACCATTTACCGTTATTTTGAAAACAAACATAAACTACTAACTTATATTGTAGATTGGTATTGGTATTGGTTAGATTATCAGGTAGTTTTTCATACCAATAACATTGAATCTCCTCAACAAAAATTAGAGATTATAACTGCAATATTAACATCGCAACAACCGCAAAATACAGATGAGCAACAGTTTATAAACAATGTTCATTTACAAAAAATAATTATAACCGACTCTACTAAAACATACCTTAATCACCAAGTTACCGAGCTTAATAAAATCCACTTATTTAAACCTTATAAAGATTTATGTGCCCGCATAGGCAATATTATTTTAGAATTAAAACCAGATTACAAGTTCTCTAAATCTTTAAGCAGCAGCATAATTGAAATAGCTCATTTTCAAGAATTTTTTATGCTTAACTTACCATCTCTAACAGATTTTGGCAAAACAAAAGATTTAAAAAGTTTACAAGAATTTTTAAATAGTTTGATTTTTAATAGCTTAAAATAATGCTAAAAATTGAAAATTAAAGCTTTAAACAAAAGCCTCTTTTAATTTTTGTATCACAAAATCAACTTCGAGAATGGTATTAAATTTGGAGAACGAAAACCTTATTGATGGACGTTTGGGATTACTATTTATACCCGCTAACACATGTGAACCTATGTTTGAACCCGAAGAACAAGCACTTCCACCCGATGCCGAAATACCACTAATATCAAGATTAAAAAGCAGCATATCGGCCATATCCATTTCTGGGAAACTGATGTTTAAAACTGTGTAAAGGCTTTTTTCGTCATCTGTTTCGCCGTTAAAATAGCAGTTGGGTACATGCGCTTTTAACTCTTGCATCATATAGTTTTTTAGGCTTTGTATGTGTTGCTTATGCGCATCCATATCGGCGTAAGCCAATTCTAATGCTTTGGCTAAGCCTACAATACCATAAATATTTTCGGTACCGCCACGCATATTACGTTCTTGTGCACCTCCAAATACCATAGGGTTAATTTTAATGTTTGGGTTAACATATAAAAACCCCACGCCTTTTGGCCCGTGTAATTTATGTGCAGCACAAACAATAAAATGTGCTTTTAAAGCACTTAAATCGTGTTTAAAATGGCCAACAGTTTGTACTGTATCGGTATGGAAAATGGCGTTGTAGGTTTGGCAAATTTCACCAACTTTTTGAATATCGGTTAATGTACCAATTTCGTTATTGGCTTGCATTAACGATACCAAACTACGCGAATTGGTTTTTAAAAGCTCGTTTAAGTGGATTAAATCAACGTTACCTTTTTCATCTATATTAACAAAACTTAATTCTATAACTCCTTGTTTTTCTAAATCTTCTAAGGTGTGCAAAACAGCGTGATGTTCTATTTTAGAGGTTATGGCGTGTGTAATCCCAAAACTTTGTATACTACATTTTATGGCCATATTATCAGCTTCGGTACCACCCGAAGTAAAAAAAATATTGGCTGGTGCAGTATTTAATAAAGTAGCCACCGTTTTACGGGCTTTTTCTATAAGCGTTCTTGCTTGGCGGCCGTGGCTGTGTATAGATGAAGGGTTGCCGTAATAATTACGCATCACATCAGTAATCACATTTAATACTTCGGGGTCTAAAGCTGTTGTTGCAGCATTATCAAAATAAATTTTTTCCATTTATTGGGATTTTAAGGATATAAAATCTCTTTTATGTCTGTAATTATTTTTTCGGCAAGGTTTTGTGCAACAAACTCGCTATTAGCTTCGGAGTATATACGAATAATTGGTTCTGTATTAGATTTTCGTAGGTGAACCCATTGTTTATCAAATTCTATTTTTAAACCATCAATAGTGCTGTGTGGTTGTGCTTTATATTTTTCTTCAACCTTTAATAGTAAGGCATCAATATCCATATCATCAGTTAGGGTAATTTTGTTTTTTGATATAAAATAAGCTGGGTAGCTTGCTCTTAATAAGGAAGCAGTTTTACCAAATTTTGCTAAATGTGTTAAAAACAAGGCTATACCTACCAATGCATCTCGGCCATAGTGCGATGCTGGGTAAATTACACCACCGTTTCCTTCGCCACCAATAATGGCATTTGTGGCTTTCATCATATTTACTACGTTAACCTCTCCTACTGCTGCTGCATGGTAATTAGCTCCCATTTTTTCCGTAACATCTCTCAATGCCCTTGTTGATGATAGGTTTGATACCGTATTCCCTGGCGTGTTTTGCAACACAAAATCGGCAACAGCCACCAAAGTATATTCTTCGCCAAACATTTGGCCATCTTCGCAAACAAAACATAAACGATCTACATCGGGGTCTACGGCTATGCCTAAATGTGCTTTTGTACGTATAACTTCGTTGGCTAAATCTTGCAGATTTTCCGGCAAAGGCTCGGGGTTGTGTGCAAAATGGCCGTCGGGATGACAATGTATAGGGAAAATAGTTTGCACCCCCAATGCATTTAACAACGGTGGTAAAAACAAACCACCCGTACTGTTCACACAATCTATAGCTATGGTAAAATTTGCTTTTTTAATGGCTGCAACATCAACCAAGGGCAAAGCCAAAACGGCATCTATATGTTTTTGTAAATAAGTATCATTATAAGTTAGGCTACCCAATTGGTCAACATCGGCAAAAGTTAAATCGTTTTCGGCATATTCTAAAACTTTTTCTCCTTCGCTTGCGCTGATAAATTCGCCGTAATTATTTAGCAGCTTTAAGGCATTCCATTGTTTGGGATTATGGCTAGCGGTTATAATAATGCCACCACCAGCTTTTTCTAATGGCACAGCAATTTCTACCGTTGGCGTTGTAGATAGACCTAAATCTATTACATCAATCCCCATTCCTTGTAAAGTGCCTACCACTAAATTACGCACCATTTCGCCCGATATACGGGCATCTCTACCTATCACAATTTTGTTTATTCCCGAGTTCTCTAACACCCATTTGCCGTAAGCAGCGGTAAATTTCACCACATCGGGTGGGGTTAAACCCTGCCCAGCTAATCCGCCAATTGTACCTCTTATACCCGAAATTGATTTTATTAAACTCATTAAATAAATTTTATTTAATCGCAAAAATAAAATTATATATGGGTATTGAGGTTTTTTTACCTATCAAAATTTCGCCAAATTATAAAGTGCTTATTAATATAGAAAATAAATAGGCAACTTACGTATATTTGGAATTGACAGAAAATTTATGGAGACAATAATTAATATCAAGGTCTTAGACCCCAATTGGCTTGAAATGACATCGGATGACATTGATTATTTAAAATCTATTAAAGAGCCTGAGGATATTGATAATATGAAATACAAAGAGACTGTTTCATTTACGTTTGGTTTTGATATAATTGCCTACACTATAAATAGGAATACCACACACAATATCTTATTTACCCAAAGTACATTGAAAGAAGAATTTCTACTTAGTAATTTAACAGTAGTTAGTTTTAATGGGACAGAAGAAACTGCAAAACTTATCATCTCAAATGATTTGCTTTATGGAAATTTCGATGCCCAAAAATCCGGCAAAAAACAATATTTCTATTTTTACATTAACGGGAGTTTAGATTATGAAATAATTTCTAATAACATCTGGCTTACAAGAAAAGAATATATAACTATTTGTGATAAGTTTCCTTCAACTTATATATAAGCGCAACATTAAAAATTAGGTTATAAAGGATACTAAAGCCAACAGTTAATTTCTTTTGGTTGTGCAAACGAAATAACAATTTATTTTTAGTGTGAATATCCCAATTTGTTTAAAATGCATATTGATGAAGAAAAAAATCAGACAATAGATTATTGGTTAAAATTTGTTAAACATTAGGTTAGGTTTGGCTAAATTATATCTTTGCCTAAATTTTTAAAATTAATATGAAAAACCATTTCTCGGTAATATCTAAATTAAGTTTAGCAGCAGCTATAGCCTTAACTTTAAACGCTTGTAAAGAACAACCTAAAACTGCCGAAAAAGCAGCCCTAAAAACTACCGAAATTAAAGACGAAAATGCTGCTATTGTGTATGTAAATTCTGATTCATTATTAAATAATTACACTTATTTCAAAGAAATTAAAGCCAAATTTGAAGGAAAATCTAAAAAAGCCCAAGACGATTTAAAGGCTAAAGGTACTGCTTTTCAACGCGAAGTTGCAGCATACCAACAAGGTGCGGCATCACTAAGTGCCGACCAACGAGCCGCAACCGAACAACGTTTAGCCCGTAAACAACAAGAACTGCAAGGTTACCAACAAAATGCTGGTGCCGCTTTACAAAACGAAGAAGGTATTGAAAACGAAAAATTATACAACAAAGTTGCCGAATATTTAAAAAAATATGCCAAAACCAAAGGCTACAAAATGGTACTAACTTACAGTAAAAGTAACAGTGCAATACTATTTGCCGACGAAAGTTTAGATGTTACTAAAGAGGTAATTAAGGGTTTAAATGAGGAGTATAAGTCTTCAAAATAAAATTGCAGAAAAACAATAAGTTTACTAGAAACCCGATAAAATTTATTGGGTTTTTTTATTTTTAAATTATGGAAAATAACCACCAAAAATTTATGCAGTTAGCCATTACGCTATCTCAAAACAATGTTGAAAAAGGCTTGGGCGGGCCTTTTGGGGCGGTTATTGTAAAAAACGGAGAACTTGTTGCACAAAGTGCAAACACCGTTGTACCAAGTAACGACCCTACCGCACACGCCGAAATTGCTGCCATACGTTTAGCCTGTACAGCCTTAAATACTTTTGATTTAACAGGTTGTACCATTTACACCAGTTGCGAACCCTGCCCAATGTACTTAGGTGCAATTTATTGAGCGAAGCTAGAGAAAATGTATTATGGTAATAGCAAAAAAGATGCTGCAAATGTTGGCTTTGATGATGATTTTATTTATGCCGAATTAGATTTACTACCACAAAATAGAAAATTAAAATCAGTGCAAATAATGCAAAAAAAAGCTATTTTAGCTTTCGAAATGTGGGCTAAAAATCAACATAAAACCAATTATTAAAGCAGTTTAAATTTATTACTCGAAAGTATATTAATTAATATTACATATTACCAACATTTACAAATATCAAAAGTTTAAATTACCTTCAACAGAGCCGTCCATAGATTTTTCTGTAACTAACGACAAAGCCATTTTAGCAAAAGCAACTGCACTCCCATTTTTTGTATCCCAATAATACACGTTAATTGGGACTACTTTTAGTAATGTGATATTGTTATCGTTTTTACCGCCCGGAAACCAAACTTTTAAAATAGGCGTCCATAACTCATCTATTTTTTCTTGACTTGAAACTATTTCTGTTATGCCATAAATATTTAAAAATCCAGCATGTTTGCTTTCTTGAAAAAACAAGTGTGTTAATGGGTCGGTAGCAATTTCTTTAATTTTAGCACTAACTTTTAAAGCCATAAACCATAAGTTACCCTCATCATCAACCTGTTGTACCGCCATTGGGAGTACCGAAACAGGAAAACCAGTTTTAATACTAGTTACAAAAAAACAGTTTTCGGCGGCTGTAGCAATATCTTTAAATTTTTTTAATGCTTCGGCTCCCTCTAAAGTTTTAATGTGATTTTCATCTGAATTTTGGTTTTGATGCAAATTATTGATTTGGTTATCCATAGTGTTTGTTTTTTTAGTTCAACAAAAACATATCAAATTTCTTACCAAAAAATTTGGAACAATCTTTGTTTTAATTTAGAAAAATTTACCCATGGAAAATAAAAGTTTAGAAATTTTAAACGATTTAGTTTTAATAAACAACGATCGTATAAATGGCTACGAAAAAGCCTTAAAAGAGTTGAAAGATGAAGATGAAGACCTGAAATATTTATTTTTAGAAATGATTGATGAGAGCCGAAATTATAAAATGACCTTAGCTACCGAAATTATTGCCGGCGGTGAAGATGCCGAATCTGGAACTACCAATAGTGGTAAAATTTACCGCATGTGGATGGATGTTAAAGCAATGTTTTCTGGCCATGACCGTGAAGCCATATTATCAAACTGCGAATTTGGTGAACAAGCAGCCCAAAATGCCTACAAAATGGCTTTGGATCATGATAATTTGCCTGCTTACTTGAGAGTTATGATTGAGGAACAAAAATACGAGTTAAATGCTTCTCTTAAACAAATTAAAGCACTATCGGCTTCCGATAATTAGTTAAATCATAAGAATTTAAGATTATTATTACATTTTTTAAAACAAAACAATAATCTTAAATTTAATACCTGCTATTAATTTAACCTATAAGTTACACCTTGTATCAGCTTTAAAGTTTCAAAAAAATCATTGGCTGGGTTAATTTTAACGGTAGCCGATACAAGGTTTATGCTAATTTGATGTTCTTCGTCGGATACTTCAAAATTTAACTTACAATTTTTTTGCTCGTAAATTGAATTGTTGTGTGTGAAAATTTGTTGTAAATCTTCAATTAATTTGGGGGTTACATATTTTAGTGGCATTTGTATAGTTAAGTTTTTTAGCATTTTATCTCTCAACTCCGACAGTAAACTTATGTTACCTATTCTAAACTCCCACTGCCCAGTTTGCCTGTACCGCTCTTCAACTTTTCCTTTTATAAAAAGAAAATAACCTTCTTTTAAAAAATTTTGTTGCTTTACATAATCATCGCCAAACAAAGCCATTTCAAACGATTCTTTATAATCTTCAATTTTTATAATGCCAAAAGGTTTACCATTTTTTGTAAACCTATGGTTAGCCATAGTAACCAAACCGCCAATACAAATCTCTTGATTTTGTAGTTTTTCAAACTCTTTTTGCTGCTGTTCGTTAACTTCTTCTTTGTTTTTTATTTTATCTACCAGTTTTAAATCGCTTAAATTTTTGTTACAAAAAGTATCCATTTCTAATTTGTAAATATCTAAGGGATGGCCAGTTAGGTAAATACCAATCATTTCTTTTTCCCATTTCAATTTTTCTATAACGCCAAACTCATCGGCCTCAGGTGCTAATGGTTCTACAATATCAGCATCGGCGGTGCCACCAAATAACGATACTTTTGCCATATTGGCTACGTTTTCAAAATCGTTGGTGTATTTATTTAAACGTTCTATAAAATTTATGTTAGCGTTGGGAATTGTGGTAAAAAACTGCTTGCGTTTTAAACCAAAACAATCGAAACTACCGCTGTAAACTAAGTTTTCGTACACCTTTTTACTTACTGTACGTGGGTTTATACGGCGGGCAAAATCGCTTATGCTGGTGTACATTCCTTTAGCTAGGCGTTCGTCAACAATACTTTCGATTGCTTTTTCGCCTACACCTTTAATGCCTTTCATCCCAAACCTAATTTCACCTTTTTTATTTACCGCAAAACTAAAGTTAGATTCGTTAACATCGGGGCCTAAAACTTTAAGCCCCATTGCTTGACACTCTTCCATAAAAAAAGATACTTTTTCTATGTTGTTTTGGTTATTTAAAACCGCAGCCATGTATTCGGCTGGGTAATGTGCTTTTAAATAGGCGGTTTGGTAAGCCACAAAAGCGTAACAGGTTGAGTGCGATTTATTAAAAGCATACATGGCAAAAGCTTCCCAATCTGTCCAAACTTTCTCTAATTTTTTAACATCGTGACCTAATGCACTGGCTTTTTCAATAAATTCGGGCTTTAATTTATCTAAGGTTTTACGGTCTTTTTTACCCATTGCTTTACGTAAAGTATCGGCTTGGCCACGTGTAAACCCGGCTAACTTTTGCGACAAAAGCATTACCTGTTCTTGATATACGGTTATGCCGTAAGTATCACTTAGGTATTCTTCCATATCATCTAAATCGTACGTAACCAATTCAATACCATGTTTACGTTTAATAAAATTTGGAATATACTCCATTGGCCCCGGGCGATAAAGCGCATTCATAGCAATTAAATCTTCGAACTTATCGGGTTTTAGTTCTCGCAAATACATTTGCATACCATCGCTCTCGAACTGAAAAGTGCCGTTGGTATCGCCCAATTGGTAAAGGGCAAAAGTTTTTTCATCGTTTAACGGGATATCATCAATCACAATATCTAAATCGTAATTTTCTTTTATCAGCCGCAAGGCATCACGCATTATGGTAAGGGTTTTTAAGCCCAAAAAATCCATTTTAATAACTCCAGCATCTTCAATAACTTTACCATCGTATTGGGTTACCAGCAAAGCATTATCTTTAACCATTGCAACGGGTACAATATTGGTTAAATCGTCGGGTGCTATAATTATGGCCGATGCGTGTATGCCCGTATTACGTACCGAGCCTTCTAGCTTTATAGCTTCTTTTAGCACTGTGGCTTGTAAATCTTTGCCCTCTCCTATTAAACGTAATTTTTTAACATTTTCTAAATCATCGCCACCCAAACCCTCTTTTTCGGTTAACGATTTTTCGCCTGTTAGTGGCGCCAACATTACCCGGTTTAGGGTTACACCCACTTTATCGGGTACTAATTTGGCTAAAGCATTGGCTTCGGATAGTGGCAAATCCATCACCCTTGCCACATCTTTAATACTAGATTTTGCCGCCATAGAACCATAGGTAACTATTTGTGCTACTTGGTTTTTACCGTACTTTTCAACCACATATTCAATAACTTTTTGCCTGCCTTCGTCGTCAAAATCGGTATCAATATCGGGCATACTGTTACGGTCGGGGTTTAAAAAACGCTCGAATAGGAGGTTGTATTTTATAGGATCGATATTGGTTATGCCAATGCAATACGCAATTGCCGACCCCGCCGCCGAACCCCGCCCAGGGCCAATAAAAACACCAATATCTCTGCCATGCCTTATAAAATCGGCAACAATTAAAAAGTAACCCGCAAAACCCATACTTTTTACGGTAAATAGCTCAAAATCTAAACGTTCTTGTATTGCTGGCGTAATGGCATCGTACCTTTTATGGGCACCTTCCATTGTTAAATGGCGCAAATATTCCCATTGGTTTAAAGTATCTTTGGGGTGAACCTTAAAACTTTGTGGTATGGGGAAATTGGGTAGTAAAATATCTCGTTTTAATTGTAAGTGTTCCACCTTATCTACAATTTCGCCAGTATTGTAAAGTGCATCTGGAATATCGCTGAAAAGTTTACCCATTTCGGCTTGGGTTTTAAAATAAAACTGGTCGTTAGGGAAACCAAATCGGTAACCTTTTCCGCCTTCTTCGTCGGTAGCTTTGGGTTTACTTTGCAAATCGCCGGTGTTTACGCAAAGTAAAATATCGTGAGCGTTGGCATCCTCCTGGTCAACGTAGTGCGAGTCGTTACTGCAAATTACCTTAACCTCATATTTTTTTGCGAAGCGCAATAATACCTCGTTAACAATGTTTTGTTCTTTAATATCGTGGCGTTGTAGTTCAATGTAAAAGTCTTCGCCAAACAAATCTAACCACCATTTAAACTCAATTTCGGCAGCCGCTTCGCCGTGTTTTAAAATTGCTTGCGGCACACTTGCACCTATGCAACAGGTAGTTGCAATTAATCCTTTATGGTGTTTTAGTATTAATTCTTTATCAATTCGTGGCCATTTAGAATATAAACCCTCCATAAACCCAGCCGAGCAAAGCTTAATTAAATTGCGGTAACCCTCGGGGTTTTTTGCCAAAAAAAGTTGGTGGCAGCGTACATCCTTGGCATCTTTAGTAAAAGCTTTTTTATGCCTATCGTTAACTACATAAAACTCGCAACCAACAATAGGTTTAACATTATGGTTAGCCGCTTCGGCAACAAATTTAAACACACCAAACATATTGCCATGGTCGGTAATGGCCATAGCCTTCATATTATCGGCAGCAGCTTTGGCAAACATTTTTTTAATGTCGGCAGCACCATCTAATAAACTATATTGTGTATGTACGTGTAAATGAGCGAAATCTGACATAAAAAACTTACAAAGCGTTAAACATCAAATTTATTAAAATTAGCGGTGTGCTTATACAATGTGCATAAAATTATAAGAGTTATTTTTTTTTGAAAAAGTACGGATAGGGTAATTGGCGGCCGCTAGTCGGGCTGTTTGCTCATACGCCTCATTGCCAACACTAAGGCCAACGCAATTCGGGGTAACCGCTTCCATCCCGTTTATTTAACTTAAGGCTGGTTTTGTTTATTACTCTAAAATTCACTCAAAAACATTACTCATAAAATTATATTTATTTATTTGGTTTTTTTGTATCATATACTTAAAACTACCATCGCTTTTTCCGTGGTGGGTGGCAAAAAAAATATAAGCTTAGGAAATTTAAAATAGGTTTAAGTGTGTTTTTTCTTTTAGAAAAAAATGGAAGTTTAGCACAATTACAAAATGAGCCAGAAATGCAAACAAAAATTTGAATATTTTTTTAGACAAAACTTCTCTAAAAAATATAATCTTATACTCATAACTGATGAAAAAAAGTTAAACAAACACGAAACAAATTAAACAACAAACCCAGAAAAAAATTAGGCTTTTTATCCTCAAACCAGATTCATTTACTTAAATTGAATTTATTGCATTTATTAGTTGAATACACCCTTTAATTAAAATTGAATACTAAAACTTGAATCTACCAATTAAAAAAAATCGATTTTTATTATTAATTCAATACGGGTTTTACTAACTTTACAAATACACATTGTGCTTTTTAAAAATAAAAAAAGGGGTTATTACTTACGCATAATTTAAAACCTTTTTGCTGTAAACTAAGCTTTTGTAAACTAATATATACCTACATCCTATTTTTTGAAAACGTTAAATTTTAAAATGATGAATACGCCAATATCATACGCAATGTTACACGCCAAATGCCCACGTTGTAGGCGTGGTAATTTATTTGCAACTTCAATGTACGGTTTTAAATCGCAAAAAATGTACGAAAATTGCCCAAAATGCAAGTTTAAATACGAAATAGAGCCGGGTTATTTTTATGCAGCAATGTATGTTGGTTATGCTTTTAATGTGGCCTTAGCTATTGGTGTAAGCATTTTAACTTACTTAGTTACACACGAAGAACATTCGCCTTGGGTATATGTTGTAACAGTTTTATTAGCGAGTATTCTTTTTTCACCAATTAATTTTAGGTATTCAAGAGTAATTTTGTTGTATTGGCTATCGCCAAATGTAAAATATGTTCCTCATTATGACCACGATTAACAAACAAACTTTTGATTTTTTAGCAAACTTAGACAGTAACAATAACCGAGATTGGTTTTTGGCTAATAAAGCCAGTTACGAAACGGCACACGAAAATGTGGTGGCTTTTGCCGATAATTTACTAACGCAATTACAAAAAATAGATGCCAGCATACCCAGCACTCCAACAGGCAAAAAATGTGTGATGCGTATTTACCGCGATGTTAGGTTTAGCAAAGATAAAACACCGTACAAAAATAATTTTGGAATTTCCTTTGCGGCTAACGGTAAAAATGGTAATTACCCAGGTTATTACATACAAATACAGCCCAATAACAATTTTATTGCAGGCGGATATTGGATGCCCGAAGCTACTCACCTAAAAGCAATTAGACAAGAGATAGATTACAACTCTTCCCAATTTAAAGAGATAATTGAAGCATCAGATTTTGTAAAATATTTTGAAGGCTTAAGCCAAGAAGATAAACTAAAAACCTGTCCAAAAGGTTACAATACCGATAACGAAAATTTAGAACTGCTAAAACTTAAAAGTTTTACGGTTTTTCATAGATTTACCGACGAAGAAATGATGGGCGGCAAAATTATTACCGACATGGTAAATGGTTTATCGCTAATTTACCCATTAACAAATTTTTTAAAAAACGCCATACAATAATATATTACTATGAAACAAATCGCTTTTACGTTTACTACGATACTTTTTTTGAGTGCATGTAGTGTGATGTCTAACAAAAAATACAAACAATTATTGGCACAAAAAGATTCGGTTGCTACCGGATGGGAAAAATGCCGTACACAAACTGCGGGTTTAGAAAACGATAAGACTAGTTTACAAAACGATACGGCGACTTTACACAAACAAATTGCTGATTTGGACGATAATATAAGCGATTTAAATACCAATTATAGCAAATTACGGTCTAATAGCTCGGGCGAAATAAACAAACTTTCGGGTAATGTAAATAAGCTTTCGGGCGATTTAAGCAAACTATCCGATGATTTAAAACTACGTGAAGAACGCTTACGTGAGGTTGAAGAAATTTTGCGTAAACGCGATGCCGCAACCGAAGCCCTAAAAAATAAATTGCAAAAAGCTTTGCTGGGTTTTACCGAAAACGGCCTTACTGTTGAGGTGAAAAATGGTAAAGTTTATGTATCGCTTACCGATAAATTATTGTTTAGCAGTGGCAGTATTGTTATTGATGAAAAAGGAAAATTAGCTTTACAAGCTTTAGCAAAAGTTTTAAACACCCAACCTGATATTAATGTTGCCGTTGAAGGACATACCGACAACCAAAAAGTGTTAAACCTTGGGCAAATAAAAGACAATTGGGATTTAAGTGTTTTACGTTCTACATCGGTAGTGCGGTTTTTAACCGAACAACAAAAAATCCCTGCTGTACGTTTAACAGCCACAGGTAAAGGGCAGTACCAACCTGTTGATGTTGCAAACACCAGCGAAGCCCGAAGCAAAAACCGCCGTATAGAAATTGTACTTTCGCCTAAATTGGATGAGTTGTATAATTTGATAAAGTAGGGTTTGTCACTCAGAACGGAGTGAAGAGTCTATAAAATGATGAGATTCTTCGCTGGGTTCTAAAGAAAAAAGGGCGTTTTGTAGCTTAAAATGGTTGATGATTCTAAAAAAACGATTTAAATTGCAACTTAATTAATACCTTAAATCCGCAGGCCTAATATTAGGCAGTTTGCTAAATTATTTTATGGCTTAAAAATATGTTTTTGGGTTTTAAAAATTGCTTTTTCAAA
>REAS01000091.1 GCA_004294495.1 Sphingobacteriales bacterium | reverse complement strand
ATATAGTGAAATTTTAAGGAAGAAAAAAGTCTTTAAATCATTGATTTACTGACTTTTTCTCTTCCTTTTTTATGCCGGTCTGCGGAGTTAAGGTAATATTAAAAAATGGGCTTGGATATTTTGCAAACAGTTGATATAATTGAAACAATGGAAAATTTTATTGCCAAAATTAGACCTCCTGAGGAGGTTAGGGCTGAGCTAGATATTGGTTATAAAATAGAAAATCAAAATATTTTTATTTTTGAGATTAGACCTAATTGGAAAAACCCTGAAGAGATACAACACTTTGATGTTGCTAAAACCACTTATGTAAAAACCACCAATTGTTGGAAAGTTTTTTGGTTACGAGGCAATTTAAAATGGTACAATTATACCCCTAAGCCTACGGTAAAAAATCTTAAAGACTTTTTAAAACTAGTGCTTGAAGATAAAAATTGTTGTTTTTTTGGGTAGTTGGTGATTATTTTTTTGTTTGTATCTAATTTTAATATTGCACAACCTAGCTTCTTAGTCCAATAATTATAGATTTCCGCCATCCCCCACCTATCCTTTGTTAATAAACCCGATAGCAATGAAAAGCGTTTTTGTTTGTACCAAATCGCCAAATTAAGCACAAACCTTAATAACAAAAACCTTGTAATGTAAAGCGGGGCTAGCGGCCGCCAAAAGCTAATACCTTTGTTTTTCTAAAAAATAAAAAATTAAGCGTATAAACTTTAACTTCGCCATCTTAATTAACAAAAAATTGAATTCACAAAAAATTATTGAAAACCTCGAAGTATTTGATATTGCCGAAGAGGGTAAAGGCGTTGCCCGAGATGGCGATTTGGTGGTTTTTATAGAAAAAGCGATACCAGGAGATGTAGTTAATGCCCAAGTTTATAAAAAGAAAAAAAAGTTTGCTGAAGCAAAAATTGAGACTTTAATTTCGCCATCGGCAGATAGGGTTAATCCGTTTTGCGAACATTTTGGGGTTTGTGGTGGCTGTAAATGGCAGCACATGGATTATGCGGCACAGTTAAAATATAAGCACAAATCGGTGGTTGATGCTTTGCAAAGGTTGGCAGGTTTAGAGGTTGGGCATGCGGAAGCTATTTTACCATCGGCAGTGAGCCAATATTACCGCAATAAGTTAGAATATACTTTTTCTAACAAACGTTGGTTAACAAACGAAGATGTGGCTAATGGCGAGGAAATGGAAATGGATGCTTTAGGCTTTCACGTTCCGCTGCGTTTTGATAAAATTTTAGAAATAAACCATTGCTATTTGCAAGCCGAGCCATCGAACCAAATACGCAACAGCATAAATAAATTTGCTAAAGATAAGCAGCTTTCTTACTACGATTTAAGGGCGCATACGGGTGTTTTACGTAATTTAGTTATACGTACAAGCAGCACTGGTGAATTAATGGTGATTGTAATTTTTGCTTACCCCGAGGAGGGTGATGTGGAGCTGTTGATGGATTTTGTGGCGCAAACGTTCCCCGAAATTACTTCGCTACTTTACATTATTAACCAAAAAAAGAACGATACTTTTGCCGACCAAGATATTATAGCTTACCGTGGCCCCGAGTATATTTATGAGGAAATGGAGGGTTTAAAGTTTCGTATTGGGCCAAAATCGTTTTACCAAACTAACTCGGTACAAGCATACGAATTATACAAAATTACCCGCGAATTTGCAGGTTTAACAGGTAAAGAATTGGTTTACGATTTATATACCGGTACGGGTACCATTGCCAATTTTATTGCCAAAAGTGCCAAAAAAGTTATAGGAGTTGAGTATGTGCCTACTGCCATTGAGGACGCAAAAGTAAACTCGGCAATTAATAATATTACCAATACTAGTTTTTTTGCTGGCGATATGAAAGATGTTTTAAGTAACGATTTTATAAATGCACATGGCAAACCCGATGTAATTATTACCGACCCACCACGGGCTGGTATGCACCCTAACGTGGTAGAAAAATTAATGGAGTTAGAAGCGCAACGCATTGTTTATGTAAGCTGTAATGCGGCTACACAAGCCCGAGATTTAATACGTTTAAAAGAAAAATACGATGTGGTTAGGATAAAACCTGTAGATATGTTTCCGCATACGCAACATGTAGAAAACGTGGTTTTATTAAATTTACGCTCTTAAATGGATATTGAAGAATTATTAGGTAACACACCCACAGATGGCGAAAAACCCAAAACTGAAAGCCCTTTATTGAGCCTGAAAAAGGATTTGGAATTGTACAAAGAATCAATAAAAGAAGTGGCCATTGAAATTATGGTTGAAGGCCTATCGGCTTACCCAATTTTTGTGGCGCATCAATTAGATATCACTTTAGGGGAGTTAATTTTAGACAGAAATGATTTAGGTACATCGTGGAGTATACATGCATCAACCCTTGAAGAATTTATTGAGCGTGGCATTGTAAAAAATACCAAAAAAGAAGCTTTTTTGAAAAGCTATAAAGATGCAAGCGATTTTGCTTGCCTATTTGTTGTGGTGCCCGAAGGGGCAAATTTTGTGTATTTTCCTTATTAAATTTTGTAGCCGTTGGTAAAACCAACGGCTACAAAATTTAAACTATTGCTTTAGAAGCATCCAAAGAAACCGCCGACTTATCGAAACGTATTTTGCCACCACCTTCGGTTTCAACTAAAATAGTTGTTTCATTAAAATCGGCAATTTTGCCGTGTATGCCAGCGGTGGTTATTAATTTATCACCTTTTTTAAGCTCGGCTACAAACTTTTTAAGGTCTTTAGCTTTTGTCATTTGCGGGCGTATCATAAAAAAATAAAATACCACAACAATTAATATCATGGGTAAAAATGGTTGTATTTGTGCTAAGTTCATATTTAAAATTTATTGTTTAAGTAATTATGTGATTAGGCTTTAATTTATTTTACGGTAACTTCATTTTGATTTTTTAAAACTTCGCCAATTAAATGTACCTTGTTTTGGGCTGGGTTTGTGTTTGCGGTTATAGTTATTACTTTATCTTGCAAGCCTTTTTTACCTGTACTATTAAACACAACGTTTATTTTACCTGTATCGCCAGGTTTAATAGGCTCTTTTGGCCAGTTAGGTAAAGTACAACCACACGAAGCTACTGCGTTTGTAATAATTAAAGGTATTTTACCTGTGTTTGTAAACTCAAAAGCATTAACAACGGTGTCGCCTTGGGTTATTTTCCCAAAATCAAAAATTTCTTTAGAAAAATTAATAGTGGTGGCATTTTCAGAATTTACACCAACTTCTTGATTTTTAACTTTTTCTTTACAAGCTATAATTGCTAAAATTGTAATTAAACCTAATAATATTTTTTTCATATATTTTGTGTTTTTAACTTCCTACCAAACCTCTACCAAATTTTCTTATTTTGTTTTCGGCTTTCAAATCTGCCAAAATTTTATCTAAAATCCCATTAATAAAACCATTACTTTTTGGGGTACTATATTCTTTGGCTATATCTAAATATTCGTTAATAGAAACTTTTACGGGGATGCTGGCAAAAAACAACATTTCTGATAATGCCATTTTCATGATAATAATATCGGTTGTTGCAATTCTATCTGCTTCCCAATTTTTTGTTATATCGGAAATTAATTTGTGAAAAACACTATCGTTTGCTATTGTTTTTTGTAGTAAATCGGCAATAAACTCTTTATCATCGGCCCAGTTGGCACTAATTTGTGCTAACTCGTAAGTACCTCCTTCGGTAAAGTTTTTTAAAGTTTTGGCAAACATAGCTTGTAAAACTTCCAAATCAACCTCCCAGTTTATATATTCGTCTTCAATGGCTTGCATTGCCAAAGGCGATTTTAAAATTATTTTTTTGTAGATAAATTTAATGATGTCTTTATCAGTACTTAACGTATGTGTTTTAATGTTGCTGTAATTTTGGTAATCTTCGGTTGTTTTTAAGGTGGCAAAAAGCGACTTTACCAATTCTAAATCGTAGCTCCATTTAAGGTTATATTTTTTTAATGCTTTAAGATAATCGTCGTTTTTTAGTAGCGCATCTATAAATAAATTATTAAGAATTTTAAGGTTGGGATTTAAATCGGCTTCGGATGGTATGTATTTGTTTAAACCATCGGTTGCATCAACATCGGCATATTCTATAATGGCTACAATTAATGCTAGTACACCAATATACATATCATATACGTTATCAACAGATGTAAATAAGCTTTTGTGGTGTTTGCTAACATCCTTATTATCGGAGTGTTGGTATGCATATAATGCCTGCAATACTTTTACCCGAAGGTGTCTTCTGTTTAACATATTATAAAGAACGTTTTTTTTTATTTGCAAATTTATAAAATTATTGCTTCGCTAGGTACAATTTTGCATTTATTTCAGGGCAACCGCTTTTAAACTACCATCATTAACTCCCTGTATTCTAAGTTGCAACTAGCTTTTAGTTTTTTTCTTCTGATAGATATTTTATTTATTT
>REAS01000043.1 GCA_004294495.1 Sphingobacteriales bacterium | reverse complement strand
TGGTGTCATTTTTTTTTTTATTGGACACAATTTGTCCATCAAAAAAATGATTTTTTATTTACGCTAATATAGCACTTTTTTTTAAAAGCGGTTGCCCTGTCAAGAAGCTAAAATCGTAAGATTTGCAAAAAGAATAATTTCATCATTTTTTTGGGTAAATAGGTTTGCAAACCGTAAATAACAAATGCCTAATAAAATATGTGTGTTGTTAATTATTTTAGCTAAGTTTAAATTCGGGTTACAAATACTACGATATTAGCTTCAGGATTGCAAGTGCTATACAGCAGCTTTTAACTAGTTGATTTACAGGTGCGATTTTTCTTATAGAAATTCGCACAAGCTGCTGTTCTAAAACTTTTTATAGGGAGACCCTATTGGGGGAATCTGAAAGAGCAGATTTTGCAAAGTTCTTAAAATAGAGACAATTTTGTAATTTTGCACAATGAAATTTGTAGATATAAAGAATGATGTTGCTTTTCGAAAAATATTCGGAAATGAAAACAGAAAAGAGGTATTAATTTCTTTTTTAAACGCTGTTTTATTGCTTCAAGAAAATCATAAAATTGTTAATGTAGATATTTTAACACCTTATCAACTGCCCGACTTAAAAGGTGGAAAAGTTACCATTGTAGATGTAAAAGCGAAAGACCAAAACGACAAAACATATATTGTGGAAACCGCCTTTTTAGCGGTTCGTGAAGACCTTATAAAAACAATTAACAATACTGAACAAATGCAAGTTGCAGATGTTGATGGTTTTGATAAACGAGTGTTATATTATGCCTCAAAAAGTTATTCGGCACAAATAGAACGTGGAGATGAATACGAAAAGCTAAATCCTACCTATTTTATTGGAATATTAGATTTTGAAGCAACCCAAAATCCAAGTTTTATAAGCCGTCACAAAATAATTGATGTTGAAACCAACCAAAATTATATCAAAGATATTGAGTTTAACTTTATAGAACTTCCAAAATTCAACAAGAAAGAAAGTGAACTTGAAAGCGTTATAGACCAATGGGTTTATTTTATAAAAAATGCTGAAAACCTTGAGGTAATTCCAGAGAGTTTGAAAGACAAGGGACTAAAATTTGCTTACGAAGATGCCGATAAGCATAATTGGACAAAAGCCGAACTGGAGGCTTATGATTATGTGCTTATGCGAGAACAAGACGATAGAGGAAGATTAACTAAGGTTCAAAAAGATATTGCAAGGAAATTAATTAAAAGAGGCAGACAAAACTCCGAAATTGCAGAAGATACAGGATTAACAATTGAGCAAATTGAAAAATTAAAAGCCGAAAATTAAAACAGGTCAAAACATATAACCATTAATTTCAAACCCTGCTTTTCTGCATATAAACTCTCTTTGAGCTTTCTAACCTCAATTTCAAACCGTAGGGTTTGCAACCCGTAAATAACAAATGCCTAATAAAGTGAGCGTGTTGTTAATTATTTTAGCTAAGTTTAAATTCGGATTAGAAATCCTACGATATTAGCTTCAGGATTGCAAATCCTGAAAACAGGTAGGTGTGTTTAAGCAAAATGAAAAATTTCAAAAATTTGAAACAATTATAAAAACAGTTACATTTAAACTATGAAAACATTAACTTTAAACATACCAGATACTTTAGAAGTTGATAACAGAGATTTAGCAATGCTTGTTTCTACAAAACTTTATGAGCAAGGAAAACTTTCGCTTGGACAAGCGGCAGAAATTGCTGGTTTAACTAAAAGAACCTTTGCTGAACTATTGGGTAGCTACAATGTTTCCATTTTTAATTTTCCTGCGTCGGACATACCTAGCGACGTGATTAATGCCTAAAATAATTATTTCAGATACGAGTTGCTTTATAATTCTCACTAAGATTGGAGAACTTGAACTATTACATAAAGTTTATGGAGAAATTATTACAACCCTAGACATTGCAACTGAATTTGGTGAAACTTTGCCTGAATGGGTAGAGATTAGAGAAGTTACAGATATTTACAAGCAAAAACTATTAGAATTACAAATAGACAGAGGCGAATCTAGTGCAATTGCTTTAGCTTTAGAGATTTCTGCAAGCACTTTAATACTTGACGATTTTAAAGCAAGAAAAATTGCTTCAAGACTAGGAATAAATTATACGGGAACTATTGGCGTAATTATTAAAGCAAAATTAAAAGGAATTATTCCTTCAATAAAGCCAATAATTGAAAAAATAAAACAAACTGACTTTCGTATTTCTGTTGAAATTGAGCTTCAAGCATTGAAAGAAGCAAATGAGTAAATTAACACAGCTTTTCGAAATTTAAACGTTATTCGAGGTTTAAAACCTCGATTTCAAATTGTAGGATTTGCAACCCGTAAAAAAACCAATGACTAATAAAATGTGCGTGTTATTAATTATTTTAGTTATTTTTATTTTCGGATTATAAATCCTCAAGACTAGTATTTCCCAAAAAGTTTATATTTGAGGTATGAAAAGCCTTGACAAGAAAAGTTTAGAAAAAGCATATAGCTTATTTGAAACAAATTATATAAACAAAATTGAAATTGGCTCTACAAATGGTTTGCAACAAATACACCAATTTTTGTTCGAGGGTTTATATGATTTTGCTGGGAAGATAAGGAATCAAAATATTTCTAAAGGAGGCTTTAGGTTTGCAACAGCTTTATATTTAAAAGAAATTTTGCTCAAAGTAGAACAAATGCCTGAAAACACTTTTGATGAAATATTAGCCAAATATGTTGAGATGAATATTGCCCATCCATTTTTAGAAGGCAATGGAAGAACGATGAGGATATGGTTAGATTTAATTCTAAAAAAAAGAATGGCTAAAGTAGTTAACTGGCAGTTTGTAGATAAGACACTTTATTTACAAGCAATGGAACGCAGCCCAATAAATGACTTAGAATTGAGAACACTTCTTGAGGCAAATTTAACATCAGAAACCGACAATAGGGAAATTATTTTTAAGGGCATTGAGCAATCATATTATTACGAGGGTTATGAAAAAGATGACGAAGGATAATTTTAACGGCATTTGTTTATAGATTAGAAATAGATGCTGCACAGTAACAGCGATACAAAATATTCGCTGCTCGGTGGCTAAATTAAACTTTGTGTTTAATTCTGCATCTTCGCTAAGGCACAAGCCGTTTTGCGTTATTTTCGAGCGGCGGATAATCCAAAAATCAAGAAATATTTGTTTGCTAATACCAAAAACTGGTATATTTAAAAAAAAATAAAATGGCTCGTAACACATCAATTTTAATCGGAGATTATTATGAAAGTTTTATCAATGAACAAATAGCTTCTGGTAAATATAATTCTGTAAGCGAGGTTATTAGAGCTGCTTTGAGGTGTTTTGAACAAGAAGAAAATCAAACAAAATCTTTAATCAACGAACTTAAATTAGGAGAAAAAAGTACTAAAATTCAAAATTTTGATCGAGAGAAAAATTTAGAACAACTCAACTCCAATTTTCTTAAATAATGTCAACATATATTATTAGTGAAAAGGCATTACGAGACATCAACAATATTTGGGTTCATACTGCTGAGAATTGGTCAATAGAACAGGCTAATCGCTATTACAATCTAATTTTAGATGAAATTGAGTTCCTTGCGGATAATTTTATAACAGCAAAAGATTTTGGTCACATCAGAAAGGGTTATCGATATTCAAAGGTTAAATCTCATTTAGTGTTTTTAAAAAAGACAAAACATAATGAAATTGAAGTAGTAAGGGTTTTACACGAAAGAATGGATATTAAAAACAGATTGATTGATTAAAAATCAGAAGCCATCTCTTTAGGTTCGGGTTAATACACTGGATTCTTTGGCAAGGATTAAAAAGTTTAGTTACTTTAATGCCGCATTTACCAATGAGTTAATGGTTTAAAAATTAAAATAAACAACATTTTTATCACACAATAAGAAAAGATTTTATACAAACACATCATCAAATGAAAAAATTTGGATTAATTGGTTACCCTTTAGGGCATTCGTTTTCACAAAAGTTTTTTACCGAAAAGTTTAAAAACGAAGGTATTGAGGATTGTGAATACGAGCTTTTCCCGATACAAAATATAAACGAATTGCCCACTTTATTAAAAAACAATCCCGATTTGTGTGGCCTTAATGTTACTATTCCGTATAAAATTGGCGTACATTATTTTTTAGATAAAATAAGTCCAACCGCAAAAGAAATTGATGCCGTAAATTGTATAAAAATTACTTTTCCACAAGGAGTAAGTAATTTATTTGATGGCGAGTTAATGTTAAGTGGTAATATTGAGCCTTATTTAGAAGGGCATAATACCGATGCTTACGGTTTCGAGCATTCCTTAAAACCCTTATTAAAAAAACACCATACTAAAGCATTAATTTTAGGAAATGGCGGTGCAACAAGGGCGGTAAAATTTGTGCTTAACAAATTAGATATCGATTTTACAATAGTATCTCGCCAGCATCATCACGAGATGATTAGTTATAGTGAGGTAAATAAAAAACTACTCGACGATTATACCCTAATTATAAACACCACACCTTTAGGTACTTTCCCAAATATTGATGAATGCCCTAATATCCCTTACCAGTACTTAACAAAAAAACATTTATTGTACGATTTAATTTATAACCCCGAGGAAACTACATTTTTACAAAAAGGCAAAGCACAAGGTGCAACCATTAAAAATGGTTACCAAATGTTGGTTTTACAAGCCGAAAAATCGTGGGAAATTTGGAACAGCTAATTATGAAATACATAGCCTTAATATTTGCATTTGCCTTATTTGTCGTTGCATGTAACCAAACTCCTGATTATACTCCAAAACCAACTGGTTATAATCGCATAGAGTTTCCACAAAAAAAATACCAAGCTTTTATTAGCCAAAGCCCATATACATTTGATTTTCCGGCTTATGCCAAAATGTATATCGATAGTACCGATAGGCAAAAAGCCGATTGGTACAACCTAACTTTCCCCACATTTAATGCCCGTTTACACATTAGTTATTACCACATTGCATCAAAACAAGAGTTTGATAATTTGATGGAAGACAGCCGAAAACTTGCTTTTAAACACACCGTAAAAGCAACTGGTATTGATGAAGGCATTATATACATACCCGAAAAAAAGGTGTATGGCGTATTTTATACTATTGAGGGTAACACCGCATCGGCAGCGCAATTTTACCTAACAGATAGTGCTAAACATTATTTACGTGGGGCATTGTACTTTAACGAAGCACCAAAAATAGATTCGGTTTTACCTGTTATTAATTTTTTACGCCGCGATTTAGATAAGATGATAAAAACCTTTAAATGGAAGTAAATTTTTAGTTACTTATTTTTAAGTTTTGCACTAAATCTTTAAAATATTGTGGGCTCCAAATATCTAAAACTTTAGCATCGGGTATAAACCTAACAATATCGGCTTTAACCCTGTTCATATCTATTGTTTCTATTTTGTTATTTAGCAATTCTCTAAATTTATTTTCGGTAATGGTCTTGTTTTGCCAATCTCCACTATTTTGTGCCCTAATTAAAAAATGAGTCAAATTTAAAACTGTACCTTTTTTTATATACCACTCCATATCGTACCAATCGCGGCCTTTTACATTGTTTTTCCATTTTCTAAATAGCAAAGCATGCATTTTGCCGGCAAACAAATTGGGCAGGGTAAAGCATTTTACGTAAAAGGAAAACGGTTTCAATAACAAACGTTCTTCGGTTTCGAAGCCTAATGGCGGCTGAGTATCAACTTCTATTTTAATTTTTATTTGTGTGTTTTGGTTTATCCCGCTTTGCGGAATAATTCCTTCCAAAATTAGTTCTTTCCAAATAGTTTCTGACTTTAAAAATGCCGAATCAATATTGTTTTGATTTGTTTTTAACTTTTCTTTTACGGTTACTTGCATGCCCAAAGCTTCAAACTCTAACAATATAGCGTCTAAATATTTATCCAACGCAAAATCAGCATCTACCTCCAGCAGCGAAAAATCTAAATCTTCCGAATATCGGTTTAACCCATAAAATATACGTAAAGCTGTACCGCCATAAAAAGCTGCTTTCTCAAAAAAGCCAGCTCTTTGCAACCCAGCAAGTGCAATTTCTTGCATAATTTCTCGCAGGGCTTCAAAGGCTTCGTCTTTATTGTTAAGCGTGTAAGTTTCTAACCATTCTTTTATCATAAACTTTCTAAAGCTTTAATAAGCATTAATAAACTATCTTTTTTTGGCGCATTTGGTAACCAGCTTCGCATGGTTATGGTATTAAAACTGCGCAAGTTGCCATCATCAATTCGTAGGTTTTCTAACAAATAAGCAATTGCCATTTTAGGGCTTCTAAAAATTATACCGCTAGTGGTAATTATTTTATCGCAAAGTGCTTTTTCGGGCATAACCATCATTACAGTTTGCTGTGGCGATAAAATAACTTGCTGCATACCAAACGCATAATAAGGTAATGGTAAACGAGTATAGCTAAACAAACCCTCTGGTGTATTAAAACTACGTGAAGCTTTTGGCGTAACCGATGTTATTTGGTAAACCCTTTCGGGTATTAATTGGTAGTACGCCAATGCGCTATCTAACGATACGCAGCTTGGCCCCATAATATGGTTTGCTAATAAAAATGGTTCGGGTTTGTTTACCATTAAAGCCGGCCCAGCAATATATAAACCTTTACGTATAGAACTTAACACACCTTGATTTAACATCTGGTGTATTTTATCGTTAGGCCTTTGGTACTCGGCCAATGCTTCCATTACCATTTGGTGGGTAATGGGCTGGTTGGCATAGTAACGTATGGTATTATCTAATTGCATATACAAATGTATAATTTTAATAAGATAATCCAAAATTTTCAGATTATATTATCAAATATATACAAAAAACCAATAATTTGTTTCTCGGATTTTAGAAATTAGCATTTGAATTAATTTGTTTGGCGTACTTTAAAACTACCTCTTTACTAATTTCTTGTTCTAAACTTATCCGTAAAAGGCAGGGTAAGCCCGAATGTTTTAAAATAAAACTTTCGGTTTCGGGTGTGGTTTCTCCGTTAAAAATTATACCCTTTACGGGGATGTTTCTAGACTTTAGTAAAGCTATTGACAATAAAGTATGGTTAATGCTACCTAAATAATTTTGGCTTACTAAAATAACTTCAACGTTTAGTTTGGCAATTAAATCTATAACCAAATCTTTGGAATTTAAGGGAACCATAAGGCCACCTGCGCCTTCAATTATCAGATTATTTTTTGTTTGTGGGAGGATAAATTTTGCTAAATCAATCTCAATACCATCAATTTTTGCAGCGGCATGAGGCGAGGCTGGTGTATTTAAACGGTAAATTTCGGGGTAAAAAACCGATTGGCTGTTACTTACTAAACTTTGTACTTTATGGGTATCAGTTTGCTGTAAATCGCCAGCCTGTACAGGTTTCCAATAATTTGCTTGTAATGCTTCGGTTAATATTGCCGATGCTATTGTTTTACCCACGTTTGTGCCAATGCCGGTTATAAAATATTTTTTTTGTGCCATATTTATTATTGTATTGTGAATTACGGATATTTTAGTTCTAAATCCGGCGTTTTAAAGTTAAAATTACTCGGTTTAAAACATCTTTATGCATATACTCCAAATAAATATTTTTATCATTTGCCGATTGAAAAAGAGATATTATTTCATCAATACCCATATCGGCAGCTTTTTTAAAATTAATTGAAGTGAGTTCGTCGTTTTTTACCATACCTAAAAGATCTGCCGGAGAGTTTTCTTCAACTCGGTTAACAAAAATACGGTTTAAGTCATCGCCTCCAACAAACAACTCTAAACCGCTCATATCGTGTTCTAAAGCAAGGCTAAAATTAAGGTTTGGTTTTAGGTACATAAAACTATTTCTATAATCGAAAATAACATTAAATTTTTTAAGCAATTGGCTACCAATACTTCCATTTCGTGGTGTACTAATAGCTTTTGAGCCTACATCGCTAAAGTTTGGAAAAGCACAAATAGGATTGTTTATAACCTGTTTACCTATGGTGATAGATTTTAAGCGCCCAATGTTACCGTTAATATCGCCACTAAGGCCAACCCCTAAATTTGCCTTTAAATAAATATTTGGCAACGGAAAAGGTTGATTGTTAAATGTTTCTAACGACACAGCGTTGCCAGAACCTAAATCTATTAAAGTTTTTAGATCGTATTTATTTTTATCAATTGTTTGTGCGTTAATAGTGCAATAGGGTTTATTGTTTTCTAAAGTTATAGGTATTTTATGGTAACGTTTTGATATTTTTTGTTTTCCATTATTAAAAACTACCAAGGTTGCAGTTGGGTAAAAAATTTGGGTTGTAAAGCTGTTAAAAAAATCGTAGCCTATTAAACCATGTATGGGTATACCTGCAAATGCCGAAAGATCAAAAACATCTTCATCTAAAATTGCCGCTGGTAATGTGGGTGCAATGGTGTTTCCAATTTCAACTTTTATAGCAGGGGTAACATAGGCATCAATATCGGGGTTTACGCCTAAACCACTAATTGTTATTTTGCGAGTTTGGGGTATATTTAGCAGAGTTCTAAGGCTAGGGTCGGTAACTAAAAACAATCCTACACCTGTGTCTAAAACCAAATTAAATGGCCCTTTATTATTTAAGTAAGCGGTTACAATTAGTAATTCACGCACCTTTTTACATGCTATTTGCTCGCGGTAGTGTGGGTATTTAAAAACAAATTGGTTTTGAGCAATAGCGCTTTTGTAAAAAAATAAATATAAAACCAACATCAAAGTAATGTGATATTTTAATTTAAAAAAAAATAAATGATTGGGTGCCATAGTTGTTTAAGCCATTAATAAATACGTATTATTTAAATTTGCTATTGCAGTTAAATCATAATTTTTCTAAATAACTTTGCTAGCAACCTTAAACATAATAGATGAGAAATATATTTTATTTACTTTTTTGTTCTAATATAATCTACGGATGTGCTTTAAATAAGAAGTTTTTTGTTGCACCTACTATATAAAGCGTTTTAAATTCTATGTTATTTAAACAATATTAAGTTGGGCTTTCTTCAACCGATAAAAATTTACAATATTTGCAATAATTTTAAATGATATAGCCATACATCTAATGTACATAAAACCTAAATTAAAATCAATAGTTATTAGGTTGTGAAACTATGTTTCAAACTTTATTATTTTTAAAGTTGCCTAACTAGTATTATGATTACTGATTTAAGAGCTAAAAAAAAATCAATCGTTTATATTTAAATCATACTTTAAAGTGTTAAATTTTGTTAATTTTGCAAATGTTAAAAAATTTACAAAATTATTTTTAATTAAAATTAGAAAACGTTGTAACTTTTTTGTTATTTACACGCTATTTACTTATGATTGCATTTAAATATATTTAACAAACAAATAAAAATATTTACAACAGGTAAAAGTTTATACTTTTATATCTCATTAAGTTATATTAAAAAAATGAAAAAAAACCTTTTATTATTCTTTGCTCTAGTGCTAAGCATATCGTTAGCTTCTTCTTGTAAGAAAAAAGCAGCATCACCAAAAACTGGCGCAGCCTACAATCAAAGACGGCCTGGTTCTCTACAAGTATCAAGAAAAGCAAAACCAGCTCCCGGCCCAGGCTTAGTTCACATAGAGGGAGGTACTTTTGTACTTGGTGGTTCTAATATTGATGATATCGGATACGATTATTCGGCACCAAAAAGAAGGGTAACTGTTGCAACTTTTTACATGGATGAAACAGAAGTTTCTAATTTAGACTGGTTAGAATACTTAACTTGGACAGTACAGGTTGCTAAAGACCAAAGATGGTATTATGAAGCATTACCAGATACTTTAGTTTGGCGAAGCCCATTAGGGTTTAACGAACCTTATGTAAACAATTATTTAAGACACCCAGCTTATAGAGAATATCCGGTTGTTGGTGTTACTTGGGACCAAGCAGTATCTTATTGCCAATGGAGAACCAATATGGTAAATGAAAATGCTTTGCGTACAAAAGGAATTATGAATGATTGGAAAGCATACTCATCGGCAACTGCAGGTAACGGTAAAAAAGGAACTTCTAACAAAACTGCTAGCAAAGGTTCTGCTGCAAATACTCAACCGTTTGATTTAGACTTATATTTACAAGGTCAATATAACGATATTGGTAAAGCTGCACCAAAAAATATGAATGCCCAACAAACTGCTGCTGCTGGTAAAAGTGGTAAAAGTGGCACAGCCAATAAAGGAAGGTTTGCTAAAATTGAAGATGGAGTGTTTACGCCAGGTAAATATAGGTTACCAACCGAAGCGGAGTGGGAATATGCTGCTTTAGCGCTGTTAGGAAACATGAGCCAAAGCAATATTAATAATAACAAAGTTTACCCATGGTATGGTTTAGGTGTTAGATCTCCTGATAGAAAAACTCGTGGACAAATTTACGCTAACTTTAAATTAGGTGCTGGTGATAATATGGGTGTGGCAGGATATTTAAATGATGCTGCCGATATAACTGCACCAGTTAAAAAATATTTACCAAATGATTTTGGTTTGTACAATATGGCTGGTAATGTAAACGAATGGGTTTATGACACTTACCGTCAACTTTCTTTTAACGAAACTGAAGATTTTGCGCCTTTTAGAGGTAACAACTTTAAAAATAATGTGTATGATACTCAAGGAAAAATTCAAACCATGGGAAGCACAAATATACCCATGCAAGAAGCTGCGAAATCTGGAAAAAAAGACGATTATTTAAGTCAAAGTGCTAGATTTCCAAGTCAATCAACTGAAAGCCCTGCAACACCAGAACCTAAAGATACTTTAATGGCTCTACAAAAAGTTACTTTCAAAGCAGATCAACGTGGTGCTTTAGATCCACAAAATTTAGATTTGTATGGTCGTATAACAATGGTTAGCGATAGATCTAAAGTTTTCAAAGGTGGATCGTGGAATGATAGAGCATACTGGTTAAATCCTGGAACTAGAAGGTTTTTAGACCAAGGAGAGTCAACATCAGAGATTGGTTTTCGTTGTGCAATGAGTAGTGTAGGAGATCCTCAAATTGATCCTAATGATACACCAAAATTTAAGAAGAAAAGAAGTAAAGTAGGCAAATAGTACTATGTTACAATATTTAAAAAAAGCTTTTCTAATATTTAGGAAAGCTTTTTTTTTGATTTATTGTTTAATTTAGTGGTATAAATTAATATTAAATCAAGGGTTTTATATTAATTTAAGCATAAGTATTATTTCAAATAACTAACACATACAGCTAAATGCACCTTTTTTATACTCCTGATATAAATTCTAATATTTACCAACTAAGCGAAGAAGAAAGTAAACATTGTATAAAAGTTTTACGCCTAAAAATTAATGACGAAGTAAATTTGGTAGATGGTAAAGGTGGTTTATATTTAGCCAAAGTAACCAACGATCATCCAAAAAGAACTATTTTAAGTATCATAAACCATCAACAACAATTTGGTAAACGAAACCATTATTTACATATTGCAGTTGCGCCTACCAAAAATATAGAACGTTTCGAGTGGTTTTTAGAGAAAGCAACCGAAATTGGTGTTGATGAAATTACACCTATAATTTGTGAACACTCGGAACGTAAAGAAATTAAAATTGAACGGTCTAATAAAATTATTACCTCGGCTGTAAAGCAATCGTTAAAAGCATATCATCCTAAATTAAATGAAGCAATTACATTTGCAAATTTTTTAAATATCGCCACGGCGGATGCTAAATTTATTGCTCACTGCCACCAAAATACAAAACAAAATATAGAAAGTGGATTTGCGAAATACCAAAAGTATTTGATTTTAATTGGGCCCGAAGGCGATTTTTCTCAAACCGAAATTAATGGAGCATTACAAAATGGCTTTGTCCCAATTAGTTTAGGAAATAGCCGCTTACGTACCGAAACCGCTGCTTTGGCAGCTTGCTTTGAGGTAAATTATTTAAATAAAGTTTAAGGCTTTATTGTTAACTACATTTTACTGAATTTTTGCTATGTATCATACACTTTTAATATGTGTTGAAAATTTAAAATATAATTAGTGGGAACTTTTTTTTACCAACATAAATTAAACCTTAAACAAACCAAAATATTGCCTTATTATTGTGTACCAATTTAAACGTAAAATGAAAAGATATTTTTTAATAGCCCTACTATTTGTTTGTATTAACGTTAATACCAACGCACAAAATAGTGTAATAAAAGTGCAGCCAGCAGCTACCAGCAAACAATTAACTATGCCATGGAGAAACATAATTGCTGTTGGAAGAGCAAATAATTTATTACGAGCAGATATTTTAGAACATCTAGCTTATGCCCAAAAAGTTATGGGTTACCGTTTTTGCCGTTTTCACGCTATTTTTGATGATGAAATGAAGGTGGTACAACGCAACGAAAAAACAGGAAAACTTGTTTTTCAATGGCATGAGGTTGACCAAGTTTACGATGCCCTACTAAAATTGGGTATTAAACCTTTTGTAGAACTTAACCCAATGCCAAAAGTTATGGCATCGGGTGCGCAAACTATGTTTAACTACAATATGAATGTTACACCTCCAAAATCAAACGAAGAGTGGGGGTTTTTAGTTGAATCTTTTACTCGTCATTTAGTTGAGCGTTATGGTATTGATGAGGTTAGAAGTTGGTATTTTGAGGTTTGGAACGAACCTAATTTAGGTGGTTTTTGGGGCGGCACACAGGCCGATTATTGGGAACTTTACAAAGCATCGGCATTCGCTGTAAAGAAAGTGGATGCTCAAATTCGAATAGGTGGACCAGCATCATCAAAAGGAAACTGGGTGAAAGAAATTATTACTTACACTACCAAAAATAACTTACCCTTAGATTTTGTATCAACCCATTTATACCCACAAGACGAGCAGGTGCAATACCCCGATAGAGTGGGAAGTCCACACCGAATTGGCGATTTTTTTTCAGCCACAGTAAGAGAAGTCGAAGGTGTGGTTAGAAAATCAGAAAAACCAAACTTAGAAATTCACTGGACCGAGTGGAACACCCAAACCGCAGCCACAGCAAATCAAATTACTTGGGGCGATAATATTTATGTAGATAATTTATATGCAGCATCATTCATAGCAAGAAATTGCTTAGAGCTAGATAACGCCGCAAAAAGCTTAGCTTATTGGGTTGTTAGCGATATTTTTGATGAAGGAGGTATTCCGCATAGCCCGTTTTCAAGCACTTATGGTTTGATAAGTATACATGGTTTACCGAAAGCATCATTTAATTCATTTAAAATTTTACGAAAATTAACTGGCGATATTATGACTGTAACGCCAAAAGTCGCTTTACCTTTAGGTGCTGGTTGCTTTGTGGTTAAAGAACAATCTATAACTAAAGTTTTATTGTGGAACCAAAATTTTCCTGAAGTTAAAGACCAAAAAAACTGGAACGGAAGCGTACAAATACCTTCTGGCTTAGATAGTGCTTTAAATGTTATACAAACTACCATTGGCATTGGCCACGGTAGCCCTTGGGAAACTTGGCAAATAATGGGTAGGCCACAAAATCTTACCCCAACTCAGTTTGAGTTGTTAAAAGCACACTCGGAACCCGCTTACTCGTTTAATACATTAAGTGCTAATAATAAAACCGCCATACTAAACTTTAATTTAAAACCAGGCGAGGTACAGTATTTTGAGTTAACACCACCAGCCGAAACCAGTATAAAACGCAATGTTGACCCCGAGGAGTTAAAACGTTGGGAGTTGTTGCAAGGCGAAAAATCGAAGAATAAGTAGTTTTACTATTGCCGATTTTTTACTCACAAATAAAATAGAACAAATTAAACCATTTTAATTTGTTCTATTTATTAAGTCGTTTTTTAATGTAGCTTTTAGTTGGTTAATAGTAATTTTCAAATGCCCCAAACAAACTTCGAAATACACTTACCTCAATTTGATGGCCCTTTTGATTTATTGTTGTTTTTTATTGAACGAGACGAACTTGAAATACATTCCATACCCATTGCCAAAATAACCAACGATTTTTTAGATTACATAAACCAGCTAACTGCCTTAAATGTAGAAGTAGCTTCCGATTTTATTTTGGTTGCAGCTACCCTAATGCGAATAAAAGCAAAAACTTTATTGCCTATTCAACATGTTGATGATGGAGAAGAAAACGGTATAACCGAAGAAGAATTAATAAACCGTTTAATTGCATACAAACTTACCAAACAACAAGCCCAAAGTTTAAAATTATTTGAGGAAAGCCGTAGCCAACAAGTAAAACGGGGCAATATTGCTTATGATATTGAATTAGCAACTACAACTGTAGGAAAATACACAGATGAAGTGTTAAGTTTCGATATTTATAAGCTGTTAAAAATTTATAAAAATTTAGTAAACAAATATAACGAACAAGCAGTTGAACATAAGCACATTGTGCAGCAACACCAGTTTACTATTGCTCAGCAAAAAGAAACTATTAAACAATTAATGGCCATAAACCAAAAACTAAGCTATCAACAAATTAAATACAGTACAAAAACAAAGGTTGAATTGGTTTACAGTTTTTTAGCTGTGTTAGAAATGGTACAAGAAAGCCTAGTTGCTATCGAAATTGGTTTAGGCTTTAATAATTTTTATATTCGGCCGCTTGCATTGCCTCTTCAATAAAACTTACAATTTTCATCCCATCATCAATACCTACTTCGGGTGGCAAATTGTTATGTAAACAATGTATAACGTTGGCTAAAAATTCATCATGTTTATCTAAAGATCCTTGATAAAATTGGTAGTCGTTAGCGTTTGTAACTTTATTAAAAACAGGTATCTGTGTGCTTTTTTCTAAATTAACGTACTCTAATTTCTCCATGTATTGGCCACCAACTTTAATGTTTCCTTTGGTTGCAATTATAGTTAGGCTACTTTCTACATTTCTTTCAAAAGCTGCATTGGTATAGTTAAAAGTGCCAATGCCGCCATTTTCTAAATTAAATTTTATGGTGCCGCTATCGTTAAATTCTGTCTTAATTTCATTATTTAAGTTAAAACTTTCGGCAACAATGTTTTTTGGTTGGCCTGTTAGCCAAATCATCAAATCAACAAAATGAGAAAACTGAGTAAATAATGGGCCGCCACCTAATTCTAAAGTAGCTCGCCATGGGGCTTCGGTATAATATTGTTGGCTACGATTCCAAAAACAGTTAATTTGTATAAATTTTATTTCCCCTAGTTTTTTAGCGTCAATTAGTTTCTTTAACCAAATAGAAACTGGGCTGTATCTGTTTTGCATTACTGCAAAAACTCTTTTACCCGATGCCACTTCGGCCGTTAACATTTTTTGCCCATCGGCAAGGTGTAAGGCAATAGGTTTCTCGCAAATTACGTGGAATCCCGCACTTAAAAAAGTAATTGTGTGTACCGCATGTAACCCGTTAGGTGTACAAACGCAAACCATATCGGCTTTAATGCCCGAATCTAAAAAATCAATAATATTAGTAAAAAAAGGCACCAAATTAGGTATTGCTTTTCTTTTACTAAAATCTACATCAACAGCAGCAATAAGTTCCGCATTAGGGTTTTCGCTAATTATTTTACTGTACTTAGTACCAATGCGGCCAACGCCAATTATAACAAACTGAATCTTATTCATTATGCGTTTTACTATAATATATTATTTTTTTAGCTAATTTTATAGCTTTTAAAAAGATTGCTCTTCGGTTTATTGCGCAATCTACAAATTTTATATAAAATAGATAACAATTTTTTAATACCAGCTTTTTAATATTTAAATGAAAAAAGACAAAATTATTTTTAACCTTATAGAGGAAGAAGAAAACCGCCAAGAAAACGGAATAGAATTAATAGCATCAGAAAACTTTGTTAGCGAGCAGGTTATGAAAGCGGCAGGTTCGGTTTTAACTAATAAATATGCCGAAGGCTTACCCGGAAAACGTTATTATGGCGGGTGCGAAGTGGTTGATGAGATTGAAAATATCGCAATTGAAAGGGCAAAAAAATTATTTAATGCAGAGTGGGCAAACGTACAACCGCACTCGGGCGCACAGGCCAATGCAGCTGTTTTTTTAGCTGTTTTAAAACCTGGCGATAAGATTTTAGGTTTTGATTTATCACATGGGGGTCATTTAACACACGGTTCACCAGTTAATTTTTCGGGAAAATATTATAAGCCTTTTTTTTACGGAGTAGATAAAGAAACCGGCTTAATAGATTATAACCAATTAGAACAAGTTGCCCTTGCCGAAAAGCCAAAAATGATAATTTGTGGTGCATCAGCATATTCTAGAGATTGGGACTATGAATTTATTAGAGCTGTGGCCGATAAAATTGGCGCAATTGTACTAGCCGATATTTCGCACCCTTCGGGTTTAATTGCCCGCGGTTTGCTAAAGGACCCACTACCGCACTGCCATATTGTTACTACAACCACACACAAAACTTTGCGTGGGCCACGTGGCGGTTTAATTATGTTAGGTAAAGATTTTGAGAATCCATTTGGCATAAAAAATCCTAAAGGTGAGTTAAGAATGATGTCGGCATTGTTAGATTCTGCTGTTTTCCCGGGCATACAAGGTGGCCCATTGGAGCATATTATTGCTGCTAAAGCTATTGCATTTGGTGAAGCTTTAAGCGACGGATACATGAAATACATTTTGCAAGTGAAAAAAAATGCAGATGCTATGGCTAAAGAATTTGTAATGCGTGGTTATACATTAATTTCGGGCGGCACCGATAATCATTTGATGTTGATTGATTTAACAAACAAAAATATATCAGGCAAAGCAGCAGAAGAGGCTTTAGGCAAAGCCGATATAACGGTAAATAAAAACATGGTACCGTTTGATACCCGTTCACCTTTTGTAACATCGGGCATACGTGTAGGTACAGCCGCAATAAGCACCCGTGGCTTAAAAGAAAAACACATGGTAAAAATTGTAGAGTTTATTGATGATGCAATTATTAATCACGATAACGATGTACGTCTGGATGAAATACGTAAAAACGTTAATGATATGATGGCAAAACACCCATTGTATAAGAAAGATTAAAGATTTTAACCATTAAAAAAACCGCTGCTTAAATAAAGGCAGCGGTTTTTTTGACATTATTTTTCACACAAATTTAATTCTTTAACTTGCCTTTATAGATTTTCTTAAATTTATTAAACCTTGGTATTGATACATTTTTAACGTATGGGTTGCTAATATCATTCTTAATATAATCTTGATGATAATCTTCGGCTTTGTAAAAAGCGTTTAATTGCTGTAAATCGGTGGTAATTGCTTTTTCAAATTGGTTAGATTTAGAAATATCACGTATCTCTTGCATAGCTATTTCTTTTTCGACGGGGTTTTGGTAAAATAAAATAGATCGGTACGATGAACCCCTATCAGGCCCTTGTTGATCTTTTGTGGTAGGGTCGTGAGATGAAAAAAATACAGTTATTAATTCTTTGTACGATATTACTTTAGGATTGTAATAAACTAAAATAGTTTCGGCATGGCCAGTAGTTTCGGTGTTAACTAAATTGTAGGTGGGATTTATAGTGTTGCCGCCTGCATAGCCAGATACTGCCGAATCTACCCCTACAACAGCTTCAAAAATATGCTCGCTACACCAAAAACAACCTTCGGCAAATGCGGCAACTGCTTTCCCTTTGGGCGGATTTAGGCCTAATTTCAAATCTTTTTGTGGTTTGTTTTGGCCATTACTTTGGCAGGATAAGAACATCAATGCCAATAAACTAAAAATTAAATTTTTCATTGTTTTTTATTTTTACTAACGATTAAAACACAGTTTAAGTTTTCTAAATTTTTAGTATGCCAAACTTTTATTTTTTAAAATTTAAAATCAGCCAAAATTTTTTTAAAACCAAATTAAGATTAGATAGTTAAATGCTTATAGTGCGAAACAGTTAACTTAGCATATTATTTATTATTAAACTCAAACTGCATTAGTAAATGACTTTAGCCCAACAAGACCAGGCTGTAATTTGGCACCCATATACCCAAATGCAAACCGCACCATTACCCATTGGAATTGTAAAAGGGGAAGGCGCTTACCTAATAACAGAAGAGGGTGTAAAGCTTATTGATGCCATATCATCTTGGTGGGTAAACATACACGGTCACGCTCACCATTATATAGCACAAAAAGTTTTTGAGCAATTACAAACTCTTGAACACTGTATTTTTGCAGGTTTTACACACAAACCAGCTGTAGAATTGGCTCAAAAAATTTTGAGTATTTTGCCTCCAAATCAAAGTAAGGTTTTTTATACCGATAACGGCTCAACAGCTGTAGAAGTAGCTTTAAAAATGAGCTTGCAATTTTGGAACAACCAAGATACAAAGCGGTTAAAAATTTTAGCTTTCGAAAACGCCTACCACGGCGATACTTTTGGGGCAATGGCTGTAAGTGGCCGAAGTGCTTTTACCGACCCATTTACCGCACTTTTATTTGATGTGATTTTTATACCCACGCCAAACAACGATAATTTAGAGTCGCTTAAAGCTCAAATAACTAAACACAAACAAGATTTAGCCTGCTTTATTTTTGAACCTTTAGTGCAAGGCGCAAGTGGTATGCTTATGTACGAGGCAAAATATTTAGACCAATTAATTGCCCACTGTAATCAAGAAAATATACTAACCATTGCAGACGAGGTGATGACGGGTTTTGGCCGTACAGGCAAACTTTTTGCTACTGACCACCTATTAAATAAACCCGATATAATGTGTTTTTCTAAAGGCATAACAGGCGGTACAATGCCATTAGGTTTAACCACTTGCACACAAAATGTGTATAACGCTTTTTTATCGGACGATAAATTAAAAACTCTTTTTCACGGGCATTCTTTTACCGCAAACCCCGTTGCTTGTGCATCGGCATTGGCAAGTTGGGATTTGCTAATGCTGCCCCAAACTATGCAAAATATAGAAAGAATTACAGCCCAACATGCCGCATTTAAATCTAAAATTGAAAAACATGCTAAACTTAAAAATGTGCGGCAAACCGGTACAATTTTAGCTTTGGAGTGGCAAAATAATACCAGTACATCTTATTTTAGCGATTTAAGAAATCAACTTTACGATTTTTTTATGAGTAAGAACATAATTCTAAGGCCTTTAGGAAATATCGTTTATATTTTACCACCATATTGCATTACGCAAACCGACCTTGAGTATATTTACCAACAAATAGAGCTAGCACTCGAAACATTTTAATATGAATTTTACCAACACCATTAATACCATAGTTAATAATCCCAGCATCCACGCAAAGTGGTTAAATACTTTGTCGTTTATGGAAAATGCAGGTGCTCGCAAAATATCGGCATCTGAAGATAAAGAGAATGTAAATCTTATTATTTTAAAACACGCCGCCGAAGAGCACCGTCATGCCTATTATTTAAAAAAGCAAATTGCTAAACTTGGCGAAAATTTGTGTCCTAATTACCAAAATCAATACTTAATTAGCCCCGCAAGTAGCAAATATTATTTAGCGGTTTTAGATGTTTTGGTGTGTAAATACTTAAAAAAACAATTGGGGTTAACAGGATCTAAATTAAAGTTTACCGCTTATTTATTGGTTACTTACGCAATAGAGGTAAGGGCCGATGAGTTGTACCCTATATACCAAAGTGCATTAGATAATGCGGGCAGTAAAGTAACTGTAAAATCAATTATTTTAGAAGAGGAGGGGCATTTAGAAGAAATGCTGGCTCAATTAAAGGAGTTTTCGCTTGATTGGGAAACCCACGCTGCTATTGCCTTAAAATTTGAAAACCAACTATTTAACGAATGGACAATGGCATTAGACAAAGAAATTCTAATAAATTAAAATATCAATATTTAAATAATTTTAAATAAGATACAGTAGTGGAATTAAATAATAAATTACACGGCAAGCTATTATTATTTTAAGTACTTTGAGTTTTAAAAACCAACTTTGGGGTTTTTAAATTTAAAGTAGTAAGGCTATTAAAAAGCTTTTTAGTCTTTTAATATTTTAAAAACACCAGCTATAGAAACACCTGCACCTAAAAAGGTAATTATCCAGCCTGCAATATCAACTAGTGTATTGTGCTGTATAATTTGCTTAATGTAAACACCAAATAAAGTAATAAATAAGCCTAAAATAATTGTGCGAATGTGAGCTGGGTTATTTGCGTTTACCATAAAAAAATTTAATTTATTTTGTAGCAGCAAAAATATAAAATTGATGCGTATTGATGGTATAATTTTGTAAAAATTTATTTCGTTATAATTTTAGTAGTATCAATTTTTAGTTGCTGCTTTTCAAGTTTTCGTATTTCTCTGTTTTCTTTTCGTTCGGCCCTACGTTTTTTTATAGTATCCATGGTGTTTTTAATATTGCTTAATAAGTTTTGTATGGCAGCGCTGCTTTTATTTATACTTTTTTCTTTTTCTTTGTTTACACCCACACTTTCTTTGATGCCCATAAACAAAGATTTCCATAAAAAACTAAAAAAAGAAGTTGTTTTAGGTCGCAAGTAAGCAATATTTCCGGCTATAAATTCGCCAGTATTATTTGGATTATCGGTTCTAATAATAAAGATGTTAGCTAATTTAGATATAAAACCCATTTTTTTTATTTTTCCATTAGTATCTAATTTTAAAACGTTGACTTTTAAATTAGCATAAGTAAACCGCATTTTACCTTTTGCTTTATATTGATTTGCATTTACATTAAAAGCTAATTTTTTTACAGTTAACGATTTAATTTCGGCCATACCTAGTGGTCTTACAATTTGGTTGGCTATGCGGCCGTCAAATGCACCAACAGCCCCCACATAAGAAAATGCACCAATTTTACTTTTCATAAAAAACTTAAAAGTTAAATCTAGTGGCGCTTTATTTAAAATGTTAGATTGTAATTTGGCTACCATTACACTGTTTTTAGCCAAATCGTTTTCGTTATTGGTAACATTATAAATTGTGCCTCGTGTATTATTAAAAGTTATTTTACCGGTTTCTTTGCTTGCCGCATCGTACTCGGTATAGCTAATGTTTACGTTTGCCAAATTTATTTTTGAAATGTTCATTTCTAAAGGCACTTTTAACAACTGTTGGTGCGGAAAACGGCCTGTTTTATCGTTCAGTTTTTTGGGGTAAGCGTTATTATTGTAAACTGATATATTTGCTTTAGTTATATTAAAGGTTTCGGCTTTAAATTTTTGTTGTTTTAAAAACAAATCAAAATCTATGTTTCTAAAAACCAATTTATTAAATGTTAAATTAAAATAATCTTTAGCATAATTAACCTTTCGGTAAAATGCATTTGCACCCATACGGGGTTCTAATTTAAATTTGCTAACAGTTAAAATATTTTTAGAACTCGAGAAATTTAAACTATCAACATTAACAAAATACAAACTATCGGGTGTGGCAATTTTGTATCCTTCTAATTTTATATCTATACTTTTGGTATAATAAAGCCTAGAAGAGTCGTTTTGAGATATTGAATCCACTAAAATATCGGTTATAGAGATATTTAAATTTTTTATAGCAGTTTTTTTTGTTTTATTCTTGTTGCTATTAATGTGAGTAAAATCAATATCATTTAGCATTATTTTGCCTACTTGCACTTCTTCAAAAATATTTTTAATGAGTTGAAAAAGTGTTTTATTGCTTTTTACTTTAGAAAGGGTATCGTTATAGCTTTGGCGTTTATTAGTTATGGTAAGTTGTGGATGGTTAATTTCTATTGTTTCTATATTCAATTTTTTTTCGGCAACTGCTTTTTTTGCATTTGCTTTTGTAATAACTAGCTTATCAACATTAAGTTGGAATAAATTATTGGGTGCCTTTTGTAATGCCACTAGCTTGTTATATACCTTTAAATTGGGTGTTAATTTAAATTCAACTAACTTTAAATTGCCACTTAATGGGTTAACATCAATGCTTTTGTAGCTTATGCTATACAAACTATCGGTAGAGTTTAAAATTGCACTTTTTAGTTGCTGCTCAAGCAAAGGTTTCCAATTGTTTTTAACATAAAAAGTTGCTACAAAAAATGTAATTATTAATACAGATATAATACCAATAACCCAAAGCAAAATTTTTTTCATACAATAGAATTTTAATTTTAAAGATGTTGTGCTAAATAATTGTTAATTATCAATATAATTTAACATATATACCTATCTATTTAATTGTAGATTAAAAATCGTACCACAACCAAATTAAACTAACTTTTTGTTATTTGGGTTTGTTTTGATGTGCGAGTAGCTTATAAAACTTTTTTTATTTCTAAATATGCTCTACTTAAGATGTAGTAACTAAGCTAAAGATTTTAAACGGAAAAACTTTACAGCGTTTAAGTTTTTTTCGAAGTATTAAACTGGTCAGATATTTTTTTATTTTAATTAGATTTTACGCTACCTCTTGGGTAAATTTTTTAAAAAGTTCATTAACATCTAATTTCAAATCAAGATTTTCCGAATCGGTACTGTCATCATCTTCTACAACCTGCAAATAATCTTGGGGATTGTATTTATAAATTTGCCATTCTTTATTGTGATATTCCAATGATGTTAAACTTTCAACCCAGTCGCCCGAGTTAAGGTAGGTAACACTGCCTTTTTCGGTTATTATTTCTCTTATCTCGGCATGGTGAATGTGGCCACAAATTACAAACGAATACCCTTTTTCTATTGCCAGTTCGGCAGCGGTTTGCTCAAACTGGTTTATAAATTTTACAGCTTCTTTTACACTGGCTTTTATGTGTTGCGAGAAAGAAAATTTTTCCCGACCTAATTTAGTTAAAAACCAGTTAACCATACTGTTAATTATTATCAATGTATCGTAACCCACAGCACCTAATTTTGCTAGCCATTTAGAGTGTTGCATGGTAACATCAAAAACATCACCATGAAAAAACCAAGCTTTTTTACCACCAAGGTTTAATACCAATTTATTAAGTAACTGAAAGCCGCCCATATTAAAATCGGCAAACTTACGTAGCATTTCGTCGTGATTGCCTGTTAAATAATACACAGGCACTCCATCGGTAACAAATTTTAATATGCGGCGGATGACTTTGGTGTGTGCCTCAGGAAAATATCTTTTGCTAAACTGCCAAATATCAATAATATCGCCATTAAGTATAACCATTTTGGGTTTTATACTTTTTAGGTATTTTAATAACTCTTTTGCATGGCAACCGTAAGTGCCTAAATGCACATCGGATATTACAACAATATCAACTTCGCGTTTTGGCATATATTTAGATGTTAAAATTCAAGAAGTTTAATTTTAGTAGGCAAATGTTTGGCAGCCTATTGTTAGTTAGCTTTGTTTTTTGGTTAATCTCTTTCTTCTTCAATAGTAAAATCGAAAGGACTAAAATAAAAAGCAGCAATTACCATTAGTAATATGGCAACAATTGAAAGATAAAAAAAATCGGATACCATAATTTTTGAGTTTTACAAATTTGTATACTTAAAATATCTTAAATGTTAAGTTGGTATTAAATTATAGTGCTGTTGGTAATGCTTTTATTGTTAATAACTTACAACCTTTCTTGTAGTTCGTTTAAGCTATAAATTTCGAAAACTACATCCGTGGGTTTGTCTAATTTATTGGGGTTAAAAAAAATTGCATCCATACCAAAACTCATTGCGCCACGTATATCGGCTTCTATGCTATCGCCTATCATTACGCTTTCGCTGATTTTACCGCCAGCTTTATTTAGGGCATATTCAAAAATAGCTTTATCGGGTTTATTTATACCTACCACTTCAGATATGATTACGTTTTTAAAATAAGGTGTTAAAGCAGTATTTTTTACCTTATACTCAGTACTTTCTTTAAACCCGTTTGATATAAGGTGTAAATGGTATTTCTCTTTTAAATAAGCTAAAGTTTTATGTGCTCCCTCAAACAAATTGGTTTTTGTTGGGCAAATAGTAACATAATCTTCTTCAAAATTTTCGGGAATAAGTTCGGGCGAAAGCCCTAAGTCGATAAATGTTTTTTTAAAGCGAGTTTCTCTTAAAACAGCTTTACTAATTTTCCCTAAATGATAATCTAACCATAAACCATGGTTATTTTGTGTGTAGGTTTCTACAAAAACATCTACCGAGTTTAATCCTAAATTTTTAAGTTGATAATTATTGTATAACTCGAAAAGGGTTTCTTCGGCATTTTTATCAAAATCCCAAATGGTATGGTCTAAGTCAAAAAAAATGTGTTTTTTGTTTTTCAATTGGTTGGATTTTTAGTTTTTAACAAATTCGCACCAAACTACTCGGCGTATTTTTTTACCATATTCGCTACAATAGCTTCTGTTTCGTCAATAAAATTTACAGCTACTTTGTTTTTGTTTGCCACCCAAAGCTTTAGTTTACCTGCAAAGTGTCTGTTTATTCTAGTTACAACAGTTACACCCATAAGGCGGGCCGCTTCGGCATTGCATTCCTGCTCGTACTGGTTGGTCATGGGTACCATCAATAGTTTTTTACCTAAAAATAAAGCTTCGGCAGGGCCTTCAAAACCACCGCCTGTTAACAAACCTTCGCAATTTGCTAAACTGGTATTAAATGCTTCGTTATTAATAGCATTTATTTTTACGTTGGCGTATTGATAGGGCGTTTTTTGGTGTTTGCTAAATACTTGCCATTGTATATTTGGTAAAGCATGCAAGTGTTTTAAAAGTTTTTTATCGTCAATTGCTGGTAAATATACGGTGTAATGACCTAAATTTTGTGGTACAAGGTTTCTAATTTGAGACCGTATTACAGGTGTGTGAATAAAATCGGCGTAAGCCTTAAAATGGAAACCAATATGATGGCTAGTTGGTGCGTAATATTTTAAAATTAGTTGAGCGTATTTTGGCCCATCTTTTATAGGCTTTGGTGTGTTTGCTGAAACAAATGATGCTTGGTGACTTAACGATACGCTTTTTACCTTTTTTAATTTGCAAGCCCAAGCAGTTAAAGGTTCAAAATCGTTTACAATTAAATTGTAATCGCTTAAAGGTATGCTATTCATATCTTTCCAAAACTGCCATAATTTTATAATTTTAAATGTTTGCCAGTGGTTTACCCCTCCATTTTTGCCAAAAACAAAACTAAAGCCATGAAACCGATATTTTACAGGTTGGGTAAGGCTAACATCGGCTTGGGTGCCACTTATAAGTATATCAACTTCGCCGTGTTGTTGCAGGTATGGAATAATTTCTCGGGCTCGGCTAATGTGTCCGTTGCCTGTACCTTGTATTGCAAATAAGATTTTCATTTTTTTTGCTCCTTAAAAATTAACAAAAAACTAAACAATTAATTTTAAGTAAGTGCTTCAAATTTAGTTGGAAAAAAGGATAACAAAAAATGTATTTAAACGCAATTATTGTATTTGTACATTTTAAGCGCATAAATTATTTACCATTTCCTTAATTTGCCTTACTCACTTTTATATAAGCAGAATTAAGCCTTATACTATAAATATTTTCAAATATGTTTTGCTATTGATAAAACTTAAAAAATATATTGTCAGAGTTAAAACTTTATAAATATTTTAGGGTAATAAAGTACAAATAGGGTTTTATTTAGTAAAACGATAATACAAAAACCACAACATTAATGGCAAAAAAATAGTCAATTTAAAAAAAACATTTAGGCTTGTTACAAATAAGCAAAAAATAAGAGAAAATTATATTTTTAATATTTTGTTCAAAACTTTATTGTTATATATGTACCCAATCAAACCAAATTATTAATGACAGTTTTTCACCTAAGTGCCGAGTGTTACCCAGTTGCCAAAGTTGGCGGCTTAGGCGATGTTGTTGGCGCATTACCTAAATATTTGGTACAAAAAGGCGTTGATGCCAAAGTAGTTTTACCATTTTACGATAAAAAATTTACCCAAACCCACACTTTTGAAACGGTATATAATGGCCAATCTAACTTGGGAAATCGTGGTTTTAACTTCGAAGTTTTAAAAGAAACCAGCAACGTTTTAGGTTTTGAATTATATCTAATAAAAATACCCGGGTTAATAGATAGGCCCGATGTTTACTGCTATCCCGATGAAATAGAGCAATTTATAGCCTACCAAATTTCGGTATTAGAGTGGGTAATTGCACAACAAATAAAAGTTGATGTTTTTCATTGTCACGATCATCATAGCGGTTTAGTACCATTTTTAGTAAATTTTTCTTCAAGGTTCGATTCGTTGCGTAATACACCTACCGTTTTAACCATACACAATGCACAATACCAAGGCTGGTTTGGGTGGGATAAATTTTACTACCTACCCCAAGTAGATGCCAGTAAAACAGGCTTGTTAGATTGGGCCGGTTGCATAAACTCGCTGGCAACAGCAGTAAAATGCTGTACTGTTTACACAACTGTGTCGCCCGGTTATTTAGAGGAACTTAAAATAAACTCAAATAACTTAGAGCACTTGTTTGAGATGGAAAGCTATAAAGGTTTAGGTATTATTAACGGTATTGATACCGATGTTTGGGATACAAAAACCGATACAATGATACCCCACAATTACACCATTACTACACAAAAAAAAGGTAAAGAAGCCAATAAAAAAGACCTTTGTGCTCAGTTTGGGTTAGATGATAGCAAACCCTTAATTACCTTTATAGGCCGTTTGGTTTTAGAAAAAGGAGCCGATATTTTACCCCAAGTATTTAGCAGTTGTTTAGAACAATTTAAAGGGCAGGTAAGTTTTTTAGTATTAGGCTCGGGCGAAAAGTATATCGAAGAAGCGTTGGCAGCTATCCCAAAATCCGAAAATTTCAATGTTTTTATAGGATACGATGAGCAACTATCGCACCGTATTTATGCCGCTGCCGATTTTATTTTAATGCCATCAAGGGTTGAACCCTGCGGCCTAAACCAACTCTACGCCTTAAAATATGGAACCATACCAGTTGTACGTAGCACTGGCGGTTTAAAAGATACTGTAATAGATTTTGAAGAAGAAGAAGAAGGATACGGAATTCGCTTTCAAAACACTAATAACGAAGATGTTAGCCACGCCATACAACGGGCAATAACACTTTACACCAATACCAAAAAAACAGCCGCTTTACGAAAGAAAGCAATGGGTTTAAATTTCTCTTGGGCCCAATCGGCCAGCCAATACATACAATTATATAACCGCTTAAAAACCACAATATGAAATCAGAAAAAGTAATCTCCATTATTCTTGGAGGTGGCCAAGGCTCACGCCTTTTTCCGTTAACCGCCAGCCGCTCTAAACCCGCAGTACCTATTGCCGGTAAATACAGGTTGGTTGATATTCCCATTTCTAACTGTATAAACTCTGGCTTAAAACGTATTTTTGTTTTAACCCAGTTTAACTCAGCATCGCTAAACAAACACATTAAAAACACCTACCATTTTAGCGTTTTTACTGATGCTTTTGTTGATATTTTAGCTGCCGAACAAACTCCAGATAACAAAGGTTGGTATCAAGGTACTGCCGATGCCGTAAGGCAAAGTTTGCACCACTTAAAACAACACGAGTTTGAGTATGTGCTTATCCTATCAGGAGACCAACTTTACCAAATGGATTTTAGCGAAATGGTTGATAGGCATATTGCCCGCAATGCCGATATTACCATTGCAACAATACCTGTAAACGCAAAAGATGCAACCAGTTTTGGTATTTTAAAAGCCAACGACGATTTAGAAATAACATCGTTTATTGAGAAACCCGCCGCAGCATTGTTGAAAGATTGGGTATCTGATACGGGCGAAGAAATGCAGGCTCAAAATCGCATTCACCTAGCATCAATGGGTATTTATTTATTTAACCGCAAAATTTTGATTGATATGTTGGAAGGTAATCTCCGTCATGATTTTGGAGGCGAAATTATACCCGAAGCTATTGGCATAAACAAAATTTTAAGCTACCAATTTGAAGGTTACTGGACAGATATTGGTAATATTGATTCGTTTTTTGAAGCTAACCTAGGCTTAACCGATGATGTACCAAAATTTAACCTGTTCGACCAATCTCCTATATATAGTAGAGCTCGAATGTTGCCACCCTCAAAAGTATCGGGTACAATATTAACAAACACCATTATATCCGACGGTTGTATTATCCATGCAAAAGAGTTAACCCGCTGTGTAGTAGGTATAAGGTCACGTATTGGGCATAACACCATCGTATCAAATTGTTACATAATGGGTAGCGATTATTACCAAACCATTGAAGAAATAGAAGGTTTGCGCCAATCGCAAAAACCACTAACAGGTATTGGTGAAAATTGCATAATTAAAAATGCTATTTTAGATAAAAACTGCTTTATAGGCAATAATGTAACTATCACCGGTGGCGCACACATAAAAGAAGGTGATTACGATACCTACACCGCAAAAGATGGTATTGTAGTAATTAAAAAAAATGCAGTAATACCAAACGGCACCGTAATAGGTTAATTTTTTATTAGTAAAGCACAGTTGTAGCACTTAACCAAATTCCCTCCCGTGTTACATTATAGCCCTTTTGAAAAAAAAGGGGCTGCCATTTCACCCGGGTTTAGGTGGCTAAAATTGTGCTACTATTAAAGGTAAATATAGCGTATAACAAATAACCGCCGTTTATAATGGCGGTTTTTTTGTTTTATTGATTCTACAACTTACAGCAATAGTATTAATTTACATGGTATTATTAATCGTTTGTTCTTTTATTTTTTAACCAGTACACACTTAATTTAAAAGCAATTATGGTGTGGTTAAACAGGGTTGGCAATAAACCATAATAGGTTTTAAATATCAAAAATCGCTCTTTTAGGCTTTGCCAATGTTTGGTTTTAGACATACCACCTACCAAATATTTTGCAACATACATATTGGTATTGCTTATAGTTTTAGATTTTTTTATTGCGTTTAAAATCCAATCAATATCGGCACTTAGTTTAAAATTAGTATTATATGGTTGTAGTAATTGTGTGTTAATGTAAATAGCTTGGTGACTTACACTCATGCCATATTTAAAACTGTTTAAGGTTAATTTTGTTGGAGATTTATGACGGCGTTGGCCAAGTATTTCTAAATTATCATTAATCATTAATGTTTCGCCGTAATAAATATCTGCGTAAGGCAATATAAATATTTTTTCAACTGTGGCGGGTTCAAATATCTCATCGCCCGAGTTCATAAACAAAACATAATTTCCTTTAGCTAACGCCAAACCTTTATTCATGGCGTAGTAAATGCCATCGTCTTTTTCTGATATTATGGTAGCTATTTTATTACTGTATTGGTTAATTATTTCTAAAGTCCCATCGGTACTTGCACCATCAATAACTATGTACTCTATATTTTTGTAGGTTTGGTTTATTACCGATATTAATGTTCGTTCAATGTGTTCCACATTATTATAAACAACTGTTATTACGGTTAAAACAGGGTTTTCCATAGGTTTTAATTTTGTAACGATTGGTAAACTTGAATATACTTTTGCGCAACCATTGTTTCCGAATAATTATCAAGTACTTTTTGCCTTGCCTTATTTTTAAGCAAATCAGCATCCTTAGATAAAACCCAGTTTATTCCTTGTGCAAAATCATTGGCAGATTGGTATTGTGCAACATACCCGTTTTGTTTATGGTCTATCATTTCGGGTATTCCGCCTTGGTTAAAGGCAACAACAGGAACACCACAAGCCATAGCTTCCATTACCATATTGGGTAAATTATCTTCTAACGATGGTAGCACAAAAACATCGGCAAGGTTATAAATTTCTACTAAATCTTGTTCGGCAGTTATTATTGATAAGTTTTTTGTGGGGAAGGGGAATTGCGAAACATCTAGTAAATTATTTTTACCAAAAAGTACAATTTGAAGTTTATGGCTTGGGAATTTATCTTTTAAAATTTGTAAAGCATCAATTAAGTAAGCAATACCTTTACGCTTATCGTTGATGTTTGCCGCACCAAATATAATAAGTGTAGCATCTACTTTAAATCCCCATTTTTCTCTAATTTTAATTTTATTTAATGGTTTATAAATTAAAGTATCAATTGGGTTTGGTATGATTTCTATTCTAGCACCTGCTAATAAACTGCTCTGTTTAGCCATCTGTGCCATCCAATTGCTACAAGCTACAAAAACTATTCTGTTGTTTTGTTGGTAAAGATTGTTTTTTGATAGCCAGCCTTTTTTAGAAATATCATTAATGCTTGGGTTTCTTAAAAATTTACAAGCACCGCAATTTTCAATAAAATTTTTACACTCGCCCGCATAATGGCAGCCACCTGTAAAAGCCCACATATCGTGTAAGGTAAACACAATTGGTTTTCTTAAATTAAAAAGTTGGTTCAGGTTTTTTATCGACAAAAACCCACTGTTTATCCAGTGTATATGTAAAACATCAGCTTCTTTAATTATATTGTTTTTAGAAATATTGGTACCCACATTAGCTGTGGAAAATGCAAACCGCACCTGTTTGTTTTTCTCATAAAAGGCAATAAAGGGCAAGCGTTCGTACAAAAAGTTTAGTCTTGCCCCTAAAAACTCAAACTTGGTTTTTAGTATTGATATAATTTCGGGCGCATTATTTTTTTTGTATTGAACCAACATTTGCACATTTACCTTGCCTGCTAATGCTTTAAGCAATCTTGTACATGCAACTGCTGCCCCGCCGCCAGTGTCGGCAGTGTTTATTAAAGTTACTTGTATTAAATTTTGTATAGGTGCTTTCAAAAAGTATAATTGTTAATATCTTGCAAATTATTAAAAATGCAGGTAATTATATAAATTTTTTAAATACATAATGGGAGTAGTTGCTTTTTTAACTCAAGACCAAAAACAAAACAAAGGGAATTTAAAAGCAAAAATGGTGCTTTTTATGTTCAGACTTGCACAGTTAGCCAATAAGCACATTGCTATTGCATTGTTAATATGTGTTTATTTAGGTTTTTACCACGTTTTTGTAGAATGGTTTTTAGGGATAGAGTTACCTCGAAAAACAAAAGTGGGTAAAGGCTTAATAATTTATCATGGTCAAGCTTTGGTAATCAATCAAGGAGTGCAAATTGGCAATTATTGTATTTTAAGAAACAGCACCACCATTGGCCATAAAATTTTAAAAGATGGAAGTTTTATCGCTTGCCCCAAAATTGGAAACTATGTTGATATTGGCGCAAATGTTTGTATTATTGGGGATATTACAATAGGTAATAACGTAAAAATTGGTGCCGGCACCGTGATAGTTAAAAATATACCCGATAATTGTACCGTAGTTGGCAACCCTGCAAGAATATTAGTATAAATTAAAAATGAATAACCAGCTAACCGACAATAATTTTTGGAAAAACTTTTGGGAATCAAAAAAAAACTTAATTGTAAAAATCAACCCTAATTATACTTTTGCGCCTCTATTAAGTGATATTATTAAGCAACGAGGCATAAAATCGGTAATAGAGCTGGGGGGCTTTCCGGGCTATTATTCGGTATTTTTAAAAAAATATTTTGCTTTAAAAGCTACCCTTTTCGATTATTTTATACATCCTCAAATTATAGAAGATGTATTGGTTTTTAACAATTTGGCTATTACCGATATTGATATTATTGAAGCAGATTTATTTAAATATAAACCGTTAAAAAAGTACGATTTAGTAAGTTCTTTTGGTTTAATAGAACATTTTTTAGACACCAAGAATATAATTGCCAAACATTTAGAGTTTTTAAATCAGAATGGAACATTATTTATAACATTGCCAAACTTTAAAGGTGTAAATGGTTGGGTTCAAAAATCATTCGACCCAGAAAACTACAATAAACATTATATAGATTGTATGGATTTAGATTTACTATCGGCAACAGCCAAAGAGTTAGGCTTAAAAAATGTGCAAACGTTTTATTATGGTGGCTTTAGTACCTGGTTAGAAAATAAATCAGAAAAACCAAAATGGGTACAAAATATGGTAAAAGCTATTTGGCTCTTCGGAAAAATTTTAACTAGAATAATACGAGTAGAAAATAAATTTTTATCTCCTTATATTGTTTTAATAGCAAATTAATAACACAAATACTTAAAAATAATCTTTTTATTAATTATACTTATTAATTTGTAACAGGAAATTAAAAACTGTATAATTACTACTTTATATTGTAAACCCAAACCAACAGGGTTCACCACATTAAGTTGTTTGCCTTTTATTCAAGCATAAATTAAATTGTTACATATTTAATTATATTTGTGACACTATACCTAGCTAAATTATGTTCAGTAAAATAAATATTTTGCCAAGATGGATTATTTTTTCTATCGATCTTTTTATTAGCACATCATCCCTTTTACTTGCCTATTTTATAAAATCAAACTTTGATATCAACTTAATAAATTTTGAAGAGTTAAACCGTAATCTTTTTATTATTACGGTTATAAATTCGTTAGTGTTTTTTAACGTTAAAACTTATGCGGGCATTGTTCGCTATACATCATCCCAAGATAGTTTCCGTATTTTATTAGCTATAATTATAAGTAACGGATTTTTATTTATAACCAATTTATACTTATTTGGTTTTTATAAAGTTCAAATAATATCAACTATGATATTAGTAATTAACGGATTATGTTCTTTTTTACTTTTAATAACGTATCGTATTTTAGTAAAGTACTTTTTCATGTATATTAAAAATCTTAAAATAGATAAAAGAAAAGTTATAGTTTATGGTGCAGGTGAAACAGGTATTGCTACTAAAAGAACTTTAGATCATGATGCAGATGTTAACATGAATGTTATAGCATTTGTAGATGACGATGAAAGAAAGGCGGGTAAAGTGGTTGATAACGTAAAAATTTATCACTCATCTAATCTTATAAAAATAGTAGAAGAAGAAGGGGTACATGATTTAGTGCTGGCAACTCCCAACTTATCGGTAGAACGAAAAAATAAAATTGTTGATATTTGTTTAGACCATAATGTTAAGGTTTTAAATGTACCACCAATGCGTAACTGGATAAATGGGCATTTTAAAGCAACTCAAATACAAAATATAAATATTGAGGATTTATTAGAACGCCAAGCTATAGAAATAGATGAAAAAACTATAGAAGCCCAAATTTGCGGAACACGTGTTTTAGTTACTGGTGCAGCTGGCTCAATTGGTAGAGAAATGGTACATCAGTTGGTTAAGTATAAGCCACAACTTATAATATTAAATGATGTTGCCGAAAGTGCTTTACACGAATTACAGTTAGAATTACATGATTTAAATGTTGAAAACAACATTACTGTTTTTATTGGTGATGTTAGAAACTACGATAGAATGAAAATGCTTTTTGAAGCGTTTAAACCACATTTTGTTTATCACGCCGCAGCGTATAAACATGTACCAATGATGGAAAACAATCCATCAGAAGCAATTAGAACAAATGTTTTAGGAACCAAAGTGATTGCCGATTTATCCGTTAAATTTTTGGTTCGCAAATTTGTTATGGTAAGCACAGATAAAGCGGTAAACCCAACCAATGTTATGGGCGCATCAAAACGCATTGCCGAAATTTATGTACAATCTTTATTTGATTCGTTTAAAAAAAGCAATGTTGTTTATAATAATGGTTTAAGCCATTTAAACGGTAAAGAGACTGGGAGTAAAACTAAATTTATAACCACTCGTTTTGGTAATGTTTTAGGCTCAAATGGTTCGGTTATACCAAGGTTTAAAGCGCAAATTCAAAAAGGAGGGCCAGTTACGGTAACTCATTCAGAAATAACCCGTTTTTTTATGACTATACCCGAAGCTTGTAAATTAGTTCTAGAAGCTGGTGCAATGGGTCAGGGTGGCGAAATTTTTATTTTTGACATGGGTAAATCTGTTAAAATTGTTGAATTAGCAAGAAAAATGATTCGTTTATCTGGTTTAGTACCCGAGCAAGATATTGCTATTGAATTTACGGGCTTAAGACCGGGCGAAAAGTTGTACGAAGAATTACTTAACGATTTAGAAAACACTGTACCCACACACCATCAAAAAATTATGATTGCTAAAGTTAGAGCATATTGTTTTAACCAAGTTTCTAAAGAAATTGATAAATTATTAGAATTAGCAAATTTATATCAAGATGTTGCAGTGGTGAAAAAAATGAAGCATATTGTACCCGAGTATAAAAGCAACAATTCGGTTTACGAAGAGCTTGATATTCAGTTATTAACACTTAATTAGTTTTCCAAATGATTAAAAAATATCTACTCTTTATATTTTTATTAACTGCATTTAGTGCTAAAGCACAAACGCCAAACGTTTATCAACCTTATTCATTTCAATTTTATCAAAAATTTGATAAATATGTTTATAATCCAAATACAAGATTTCATTCGTCGTTAAAACCTTATTTTGCCGATGATTCGCTTCTAAAAGCTCCATTAGATTCTTTTTATAATATTGGTGCCGAAACAAGAAAAAGATCGTGGATTCGCCGGGTTGTACGTTTGCAACATTTAATACAAGTTAACAATAAAGATTTTACATTTTATGGGGATTATTTACCAGATTACTCAATAGGTCGAGATATTGCCTCAAACAAAACTACTTGGCAAGATTCTAAAGGGTTTCAATTTGGAGGCACAATTGGTAAAAAGTTCTCTTTCTATACCAGCGCATACGAAAACCAAGCATCCGTTCCTCAATATTTGCAAGATTATATCAAAAAAACAAATGTTATTCCCGGGCAAGGTTTAAATAATGGTTATGCAACAAAAACAAATAATAATCCCGATTACTCTTACGTAACTGCCATTGCATCTTACAGTCCTAACAAATACGTTAATTTTACTTTAGGGCAAGACAAAATATTTATTGGAGATGGATACCGATCAATGTTGCTTTCTGATTTTGCCGCAAACTACCCACTTTTTAAAATAACTGCAAACATAGGTAATGTACAATACTCGGCAATTTGGACGAGTATGCAAGATACTCGGGCAACTCGGTTATCCTACGATACTGGGTTTAGAAAAAAAGGAGGAGTTTTTCATTATTTAGATTGGAATGTAAATAATCGTTTATCATTTGGCTTCTTTGACGCCATAATTTGGGCTGATAAAGACGATTTAGGTAACTCAAGAGGCTTCGACCCAACATATATTAATCCCTTTATTTTTTTACGACCTATAGAGCGAAATAATGGTTCGCCCGATAACGCATTGGTAGGTTTTACATCAAAATATAAAGTTTCGGCAGGTGCAACTTTGTATGGGCAATTTATTTTAGATGAGTTAGAAGCAAAAAACTTTTTTTCGAATAAGGGAAGTGTTCGTAACAAATGGGGCGCACAAATAGGCATTAGAGGTGCGAATTTATTAAATGTAGAAAGATTAAATTATTTACTTGAGTATAATACTGCAAGACCTTTTACATATACTTCTAGGCCTTATGCCGAATCTAAAACCACTTCAATTGGTAACTATGCCCATTTTTCTGAACCATTAGCGCATCCATTTGGCGCAAATTTCAGAGAATTCGTCTCTATTTTAAGTTACAGTATTGATAAAATTGACTTCTTTGGTAAGCTTAATTATGGCATTTATGGAAATGACATTAACGGACAAAATTATGGAAAAGATATTTTTAAACCCTACAATACAGCTGTTGTACACCCTGGGCAAACAGATGGTTCTGGTCAACGTATCGCTCAAGGCTTAAAAACAGATTTATTGTATTTAGACGGAAGAGTATCATACCTATTAAACCCTAAATATAACTTAAGGTTAGAGCTAGGCGCTGTAATCCGAAACGAAAGCAACACATTAGCTTCTAATCAAACAAAATGGTTAACTTTTGGTATACGCAGCAGCTTTAGAAATTTATATTATGATTTTTAATTTATAAACTTGCTTTTATAAGTTAATGAATAATACACATTGCATTGTTTTATTGCTGCCACATATTGATGGTAATAGAACATCAATAGAGCGGTTTAAAAGTTTTATTTATGCTTTTAAACTTCACTACCAACACATTAAAATTATAAATTTTCAATTTCCACCATCGGCAAACTTATTTTTAGGTGTAGATGAATCCGATGTAGACGATAAATCTATTTCAAATGTTTACAAAAACTATTTAATAACGATTAAGCCCAATTTAAATCGCATACAATCGGTATTTTTTAAACTAGCAAATGCCAAAAACCGTAAATACGTCAAACCATTATTATGGCTACATCAAATTGTTTATGGTAATGATATTTTTACGCCAACAAATACCCAAAGTTTATTAGATAGTTTAAAAAGTTTACAAATTAAAAATGGATATATTATTGCCTGTGGCGGGCCTTTTGGGATATGGGCAATTGCCGATAATTTAGCTAGAAACTTGAACTACAAACTTGTATTAGATTACCGAGACCCTTACACTTTTGGGTTTGCACCTATTGATGGCTCGGTATTAGTACATAAACTTAAAAAATTTTTTAAACGCAATTATGAACTTAAATTGTTAGAAAAAGCAAATTTAATAACCACAGTTTCCATCAGTTTAAAAAACTTTTTTCCAAAAAAAAATCAGAATAAAATTTTTGTTTTACCTAATGGAAGTAATATTAATGTTAACGAAGGTTTAATAAATCCAACCCCTACAAATTTTAATATTGTTTATGCTGGCACATTGTATAATATACAGCTCAATAATCTAGTTTTTTTTGAAGCCCTCAAAATTTTTATTAGCGATAAAAATACTTCTACAATTAACCTATTTTTTTTAGGTGCAGGCGGTAATCTAAAGCTTCAAAAAATTTTGCATAGTTATAATCTAACAGCAATTACTACAATAACACCACGCCAAACCAAAGTACAAATGTTAAACTATATGTGTAATGCCAGTTGTTTTTTGCATTTAAAATATGGTGCAAATTCTGGTGTAATTACTTCTAAACAAGCCGAATATTTGGCTTTTAAAAAAGCAATTTTATTGCCCGTTTCTGATTATGGTGATTTAGCCGAAAGTATTACAACCAACAAAGCTGGTAAAGTTTGTAATTCGGTAAATCAAACTTTGGCATTTTTAAATTCCCTTTGGTTAAAACATATAAATAAGGAAAGTTTAATTGTTGAACGACCAGCAAATACCATTGTTACACGAGAAACTGTTGCAAATAATTTTATTCAACTCATTACAAGTATATAGCTATTCAACCAATGTTTTATTAAGTTGTTAAATTCAATTTCCGATTTTCAAATACAAATTTATAATGCCCATATTTTTAGATGACATCATATTCTCTTTGCAAACTGTTGGCGGTATCTCGGTTTATTGGGCCGAATTTTTAAGCCATATAAACCAATCAGATCTTGATGTTACCCTTCTTAAACGTACAGATAACAAATGTATATTAAGTAACAATTTGCGGTGGCATAAAAAAGTAAAATGGGAGTTTAAAATACCCCTAAAAATCTCACGTATTTTACCATTGCTGAACATATTGCCTTCAAAAAGCATTTATCACTCTAGTTACTTTAGGGTTAGCTTGCAAAAAAATATTTGTAATATTATTACTCTACACGATTTAGCTGGCGAAATGGGAATGATTACAGGCTTGCGCCGAAAGCTTAAAATTATTTTACAATCGGCAGCAATAAAAAAAGCCGATGGAATAATTTGCGTTTCACAAACTACATTGAACAGCTTATTAGCTCATTATCCAAATATTAACCCGCTTAAAACTGTGGTTATTTATCACGGCTGTTCCGAAAGTTTTTTTTGTAATGAAAATAAAATCTTAACCACTAAAAAACAAATAATTTTTATTGGTGGACGAAAAGATTACAAAAACTTTAATATATGTTTAGACGCTATGGCTCAATTGCCCGATTTTGAACTTTTAATAATTGGTGGTGATAACCTGCAATTAAACGAAATAGCTATTATTAAAAATAAAATAGGCAATAGGTATTCTTACATGAAAGAGGTAAAAACCGATGTGTTAAATCAACTTTACAATAATGCTTATTGCTTATTTTACCCAACTTACTACGAGGGTTTTGGAATGCCCGTTCTAGAGGCTATGAAAGCCGGTTGTGTGGTAATATCTTGTGCAACTAAAGCAATTGTTGAAGTTGCTGGCGATGCCGCAATACTAATTGACGACCCCAAAAACACCAAAGCATTTGTAGAGGCTATATTATCATTAAATAACTTAGATTTTAAAAATGCGTTAATTAACAAAGGTTTAGTAAGAGCAAAAATGTACAATTGGGATAATCATTTTAATCAAACCATAGCTTTTTATAAGAAAATGCACAGCTTAAAATTTAGTTAATTTTATTGTTTTACCCAACTAAACTATTAGTAACTCTTGGGCTAACTAATGATTTTACAGCTGCTTGAATAGATTTTGTATCGTAGCCACACTCAGCCCATAATTCGCTTTGTTCGCCATGTTCAATAATTGCATCTGGAATTCCTAATCTTTTTACCTGGGTTTTATAATTGTTATCGGCCATAAATTCAACAATAGCCGATCCTATACCGCCTTGTAAACAGCCATCTTCTACGGTTAATACCGATTTAAAATTACTAAAAATATGATGTAGTAATTTTTCATCTAAAGGCTTTGCAAAGCGCATATCGTAATGTGCGGGGTGGTAACCTTCGGTGTTTAAATCTTTGCAAGCATTTACTACTTCATTTCCTATATGCCCTAGCGATAATATGGCAATATCTTCTCCATCACATATTTTACGAGCGGTACCAATTTCTATAGCTTTAAACTCTCGTCGCCAATCTGTTAAAACACCATTTCCGCGTGGATAACGAATAGAAAAAGACCCAGGTAAAGGCTCTAATTGTGCCGTGTACATCAAATTTCTTAATTCCTCTTCGTTCATCGGAGCCGAAACTATCATATTCGGTATACATCTAAAAAATGCAATATCATATGCGCCATGATGTGTTGGGCCATCTGCACCAGCCATACCAGCCCTGTCTAAACAAAATATTACAGGCAATTTTTGTAGTGCAACATCATGTATAACTTGGTCGTAAGCCCGTTGCATAAAAGTTGAGTAAATATTACAAAAGGGTACCATACCTTGTGTTGCTAAGCCAGCCGAAAAAGTTACCGCATGCTGCTCTGCAATACCTACATCAAAAGCTCTATGAGCCATTGCTTTCATCATTATATTTAATGAACAGCCTGAGGGCATAGCTGGTGTAATACCCACAATTTTTAAATTTTTTTCGGCAAGTTCAACCATTGTATGCCCAAAAACATCTTGATATTTTGGTGGTTGCAATTTTGTTGAAACAGTTTTTTTGATTTCACCTGTAATTTTATCAAATAAACCTGGAGCATGCCATTTGGTTTGGTCTTTCTCTGCCAATGCATAACCTTTACCTTTTACAGTAACGCAGTGTAAAAGTTTAGGGCCGGGTATCTGTTTTAAATCGTTAATAACTTTTACTAAATGTTCTACATCATGGCCATCAATAGGTCCAAAATATCTAAATTTTAACGACTCAAATAAGTTACTTTTTTTAAGGATGGTACCTTTAATACTTTTTTCAATTTTTTTTACCAATTCGTGAGCGTTTGGCCCAAGTTCCGATATTTTACTTAATACCGACGAAACATCATCCCGAAAACGGTTGTATGATTTACTTGTAGTTATATCGGTTAAATATTCTTTAAGCGCACCAACGTTAGGGTCAATAGACATGCAATTGTCGTTCAAAATTACCAATAGGTTAGAGTTTTCTATACCTGCATGGTTCATTGCTTCAAAAGCTAAGCCGGCTGTCATTGCGCCATCGCCAATAACGGCTACATGTTGTTTGTTTTTTTCTCCTTTAAGTTGAGAGGCTACTGCCATACCCAAAGCGGCTGATATAGAAGTTGAAGAATGGCCAACACCAAAAGTATCGTATTCGCTTTCGCTTCTTTTTGGAAAACCACTTAAGCCTTTGTACAACCGGTTGGTATGAAACTGAGCTCGCCTGCCCGTTAAAATTTTATGCCCATAAGCTTGATGTCCCACATCCCAAATTAATTGGTCGTAGGGTGTATTTAATACATAGTGCAATGCAACCGTAAGTTCAACCACGCCTAAGCTTGCGCCAAAATGCCCACCATTTACCGATACAACATCAATAATGTATTGTCGCAATTCGTCGCAAACAGCTTTTAATTCTTCTGCTTTAAATTTTTTTAAATCGGAAGGGAATATTATTTCTGACAATAATTTACCTGCTTGTACTTCCATTAATTGTGCAATTTATAATTTGGCAATGTAAACAATTCTTATTTACTGTAAAAATACAATTAATTAATTGCTTTGTTTTTTTATAATAGGATAGCATATATAAATTAGAAACTAAGTTGTTGTTTTATAACAGATAAATTGAAGATTTTTTTTTCTAAAAAAAGCAAATTTATTTTTAATGAGGCATTAAATGCAGCTATACTAAATTTTAGCATTCATTAATGTTTCAATTTCATCAATTTCAATAGGTATATTAGCCATAAGGTCTAAAGGGCCATCTTCAGTTATTAATATGTTGTTTTCTAATCTTATACCTAAATTTTCTTCTAAAATATAAATACCTGGCTCACAAGTTAAAATGTTACCTACGGCAAAAGGTTGGCAGCGGCTGGCTAAATCGTGTACATCTAAACCTAAATGGTGCGAGGTGCCATGCATAAAATATTTTTTATAAGCGGGCATTTTAGGGTCTTGTTTTTCAACATCGTGTTTGGTTAATAAATTTAGATTTATTAATTCATGTGTCATTATTTTACCTACTTCTTCTTGATATTGCGACCAAACGGTACCAGCTACTAACATTTTTTTTGCTTCGTTCATTACATTCAATACGGATTTATAAACATTTTTTTGTCGTTTAGTAAATTTTCCGTTTACCGGGATGCTTCTACTTAAATCAGCATTATAATTTGCATACTCGGCGCCAAAATCCATTAAAATCACATCACCATCTTTACAAATCTGGTTATTATCGTTGTAATGTAATATACACGCATTTTTGCCCGATGCTATAATTGGAGAATAAGCATGCCCAGTTGCTCTTTGTTTTATAAACTCATAAATTATTTCTGCCTCAATTTCGTATTCGGTAATGTTGGGTTTAACGCATTTTAAAACTTTATTAAAAGCATCTTTGGTAATGTTGCAGGCAGTTATAATTAAGTCAACCTCGGTTTCTGATTTTATTGCCCGCAACTGTTTAAAAATAGGCGCTGCCCTTAAAAAATTATGTAAAGGGTATTTTTGTTTAATTTCTGTTATAAATTTTAGGTTACCATCTATCAATCCTGCTTGATTTCGGTCGTTTTCATTTGTATTTAAATAAATATTGTACGCATAATTTACTAATGAAGCTAAAATGTTGTCAAAATCCGAAATCCATAACACAGTTTCGATACCCGATTTTAATTTAGCTTCATCAAGTGTTAATTTATTGCCCTCCCAAAGCGAAATTTCTACACTTGTGTACTTAATAAACAGCACTTCATGATAAGTTTTATTATAAAAATTAGGGAAAAGCAACAAAATTGTTTCAGCTTGGTCTATACCTGTTAAATAAAATAAATCAACATTTTGTTTAAAACCAAACCCTTGGTCTCCACTTTTTAAGTACTCGTAATTAGAATTTATTAAACATAACGAACTGTTTTGTAGGTTTTTACTGAATTTTTTTCGATTATTTATAAATAATTTATTATCTATTGGTTTATATTTCATTTTAAAGTTTTTAATAATTATTGTGAAATGATTAAAAAAATTACATATTTGTATAATTATTTTTGGAATGAAGTTTGTTTTATTTGTAAAAATCAAACTTAAAAATTATTTTTACAAAAAAATTTAAAGCAATTAGAAATTTTAACCCTAAAAAAAAAATTATGAATTACTCTACATTAAAGAAAACAGTTGCCCTATCGTTGGTTACTGCTTTTGCTATTGCAGCAAACGCACAAGATTCTACGATGACAACAACTACAACTTCTGCGAAAACCTTTGGCGGAAGAAAACAATTTAGAACCATGACAGTTGGTGTATTTGGTGGCGCAACTGCACCTGGTGTATTATTAGGTGGCAGAAACGATTTAGGTGCAAACCAAAAATTGGGTGATGCTACATTTGGATTGTATTATGGCATTAACCTAAGAAAGCAATTATCAAACACTTTTGGTATTCAAGCTAATATTGCAAGAGGTGAAGTTATTGCTTACAATAAGCAACAACCATTTTTCTCATCTTGGGCGCCAGGCGTACCTTTGAGTACGGCTAAAACTGAAGTTGGTTACGATGTAAATTTAAGTGGAGTTTTAAACGTTTTTACTTTTGATTTTATTAAAAGAACTAACGCTGCAAAATTTTATGTTACTGCAGGTTTTGGTTACATGGCTTACAACGTTAAATTATACGAATCTTACAAAAAAGGCGATGGTACTCCAGCTGCTGATTTTAAAGGTAAGTACGGTGACGACAAAAATAACGAATACATGAAAGCTACTTACGTTCCTGTTGGTTTAGGCTTTAAATTTAGATTATCAGAAATTGTTAGTTTAGATCTAGGATACGATATGAAATTTATTGATGCCGATAACTTTGATGGTTACTACGCTAAAAGTAACTTAGATAAATTTTCTGTTTACCGTGGTGGTTTAGAGTTTGTTATAGGTAATAAAACTAAGCCAGACTTAAACTACGTTAACCCAATTGCAATGATGTATGATGAATTAAAAGATCCTGCATTACGTCAAGAAGTTGAAGCTCTAAAAGGCCGGGTTACTAATGTTGAGCAAGCGGTAACTGATTTGAAAAAAGATACTGATGGAGATGGTGTTGCAGATCAGTTTGATAAAGACAACAACACTCCAGCTGGTGCAGCTGTTGATGCTAGCGGTCGTATATTAGATACAGATGGTGATGGTATTCCTGATTACAAAGATACTTGTCCAACAGAAAAAGGTACTACCGAATTAAACGGTTGTCCTGTTGCTGAAGGAACTGAAACTGCAGGTGGTGTCGCTACTTCAAAAGATAATATACAATTCGAATTTAATTCAAGTGTACTTAAAACAGCATCTTATGCAACTTTAGACAGAATGGTTTCAATGTTAAACGCATCGAAATCTGCCAAAATGGGTTTAGCTGGTCACGCTTCAATTGAAGGTACTTCTGAATATAACATGCAGTTATCAATTGATAGAGCAACTGCTGTTAAAACATATTTAGTTAACGCAGGAGTAGATTCAAAGAAAGTAATTGTGAAAGGTTATGGTGAAACTCGTCCAATTGCATCAAACGATACCGAAGAAGGTCGTATGCTTAACCGTAGAGTTGAGTTCAAAAAATAATTTTAAAATTTAACTTTTAAAAAAGAGTCTCGATTGTTCGAGGCTCTTTTTTTATTTATACCTTTACTGTTATGTATTTTTTTAGAAAATCAGATCCTAATAGGCCAACCAATTTTAATCTTAAAGTTATGCACTGGATAAATCGCGTTGCTATTTTAATGTTTTTAGGTGGTATAGTTTGGAAACTAATTGACTGGTTTATACTTAAGAAATAGCACATGAAAAAAATAATTTTAACAGCAAACGCCCCACTACCAATTGGTCCATACAGCCAAGCCGTTCTGGCTGGTAATACTTTATATATTTCGGGGCAAATTGCTATAAACCCACAAAGCGGTAATTTAGTAACCCAAACAATTGAAGTAGAAACTACACAGGTATTGCAAAACCTACAAGCAGTATTACAAGCTGCTGATATGGAGTGCGAAAATGTTGTAAAAACTACTATATTTTTAACCAATATGGATGATTTTGCTAAAGTAAATCAAGTTTATGGTACTTTCTTTAGTTCCAATTACGCCGCTCGCGAAACAGTAGCGGTAAAAACGCTACCAAAAAATGTAAATGTCGAAATATCGGCAATAGCCATAAAATAAATTTGAAATCGCAAAAACCTTCACACCTTATTGCAATACTTTCTGCAGGCGCATTATGGGGTTTTATGGTTTTTCCATTAAGGGCATTAAAATTATATACGGCCTACCAAATACTTACTTGGCGTGTAGTTATAGCCTTTTTAATGGTTTGTGCAATTTCGGTTGTGTATAAAAGGAAAGTATTAATTACTAATTTTTTAACCATTAAATCATTAGATAAAAATTATCGAAATAAAATATTGTTTTTAATTTTTATATCGGCGGTGCTAATTACCCTTAATTGGCTCACTTTTATATATGTAATAAACCATATTAGTTTAAAAGCATGCGCTTTTGCCTATTTACTTTGCCCGCTTGTTACAGCATTAGGTGGTAAACTATTATTAAAAGAACCGTTAACCAACATTAAGTATGTTGCTTTGGCTTTAGCATTTTTTTGTATAGTTGGTTTAGCAACAGGTTCCTTTGAAGAAATTATGTGGTCGTTTATGATAGCTTTATCTTACGCATTGTTTTTAATTATACAAAAATTTATAAAGCAAGTTGATAATTTAATTATGCTTGGTTTACAGCTTTTTATTGCGTTGCTTTTATTGCTACCCTTTTACTTTTATCAATCTTATTTAACACCTAAGGATATTACTTTTTGGGGGAATGTTTCAGTAATATCTATTTTTTTTACAATTGTTCCTTTACTTTTAAGCTTATATGCTTTAGAGGGTTTACCATCATCAACTATTGGTATTTCTATTTATATCAACCCAATAATATCTTTTTCGATAGCTACATTATATTATAAAGAGCAAATTACCCAGCAACAACTGGTTTTTTATGCAATATTATTTTTTTTAGCAATATTATTTAATCGGGATATTTTGTTTGAGATTTTTTCAAAAAAAAACGAAACCTTAAGCTAGCTTAATTTTGGAAATACCGTTTTTAAAAACACCTGTCGAATTTTTAAAAGGAGTTGGGCCACAACGGGCCGATTTATTAAGAAAGGAACTGGGTATTTTTGTTTATTACGATTTACTGAGTCACTATCCATTTAGATATATCGACAGAACAAAATTTTATAAAATAAATGAAATTGTAGATAATTTGTCTCTTATTCAGATTATTGTACGTTTAAAATCGGTTGAAGTTATAGGGGAAAAGAGTGCCAAACGTTTAGTTGCACAAGCAAACGATGATACTGGAAATATTGAATTGGTTTGGTTTCAATCTATTAAATGGATAGAAAAAAACTTGCAACCTAATAGTCTTTATGTCATTTTTGGAAAAGTTTCGTTTTTTAATGGTAAAAAGCAAATTACACACCCCGAGTTAGAGCTTTACCAATCTACCAATCCTAATTATGGTAACCTAACTTTACAACCAGTTTATTCATCGACCGAAAAGCTTAAAATATTTGGTTTAGACTCGAAAGGTATACAAAAGATTATTGCCACACTTTTACAACAAAGTTTGCCACATATAAATAATGTTTTACCTCAATATATTACCGATAAATACCACTTATACCATTCGGTTGATGCTTTAAAAAATATCCATTTTCCGATTAATTCTCAAACTTTAAAATTTGCTACTAATACTTTAAAATTCGAGGAGTTATTTTTTATTCAGCTAAAGCTTTTGCGTACCAAACTTTTACGTACGCAAAAATTTAAAGGAAATGTATTTACTAAGGTTGGAGATAAATTTACCTATTTTTTTCATAACTTATTGCCTTTTACACTTACAGATGCCCAGAAAAGAGTAATTAAGGAAATAAGATTAGATACACAAAAGGGCATACAAATGAACCGTTTAGTGCAAGGCGATGTAGGATCTGGAAAAACCGTGGTTGCTTTAATGGTAATGCTTTTGGCAATAGATAATGGTTACCAAACTTGTTTAATGGCACCAACAGAAATTTTAGCAACTCAACATTACCATTCTTTAAAAGCATTGTTAAAAAATGATTTTGTAAATATTGCCTTGCTTACTGGATCAACCAAAACAAAAGAGCGTCGAATTTTACACCAACAACTTTTATCAGGCCAACTTAATATTTTAATAGGTACACATGCTTTAATAGAAGACCCTGTGGTTTTTAAAAATCTGGGTTTAGCGGTAATAGACGAACAACACCGTTTTGGTGTTGAGCAAAGAGCCAAACTTTGGCGTAAAAATATCATACCGCCACATATTTTGGTAATGACAGCAACGCCAATTCCGCGTACATTAGCCATGACACTTTATGGTGATTTAGATGTTTCGGTAATAGATGAACTCCCCGCCGGTAGAAAACCCATAGAAACTTTGCATTTGTACGAAAACCAAAGGTTACGCAAGTTTGGGTTAATGCAACAAGAGATTGCTAAAGGCAGGCAAGTTTATGTGGTTTATCCTTTAATAAAAGAAAGCGCAACCCTCGATCTTAAAAACTTATTAGAAGGTTGCGAAGTTATTGCTACCGAATTTCCATTGCCTCAATACAAAATTAGTATTGTACACGGGCAAATGAAAGCTAAAGATAAAGAGTTTGAAATGCAGCGTTTTGTAAAAGGCGAAACTCAAATTATGGTTGCCACAACAGTTATAGAAGTTGGCGTAAATGTGCCCAACGCTACCGTAATGGTTATTGAAAACGCCGAACGTTTTGGTCTTTCGCAATTGCACCAATTGAGGGGTAGGGTTGGCCGTGGCGCCGATTATTCGTTTTGTATCTTAATGTCGTCTCAAAAATTAACCAAAGATGGGCGTACACGATTACAAACAATGGTGCAAACTCAAGATGGTTTTAAAATTTCGGAAATAGATTTGCAATTACGTGGGCCCGGTAATATTGAGGGCAAAGAACAAAGCGGTGTTTTGGATTTAAAAATTGCTGATTTAGCTCTCGACCAGCAAATATTAATGGAAGCTCGCAATACGGTTATTCAACTTTTTGAGGAAGACCCAGATTTAAAAAATCCTAAAAACGAATTAATTAAAAACTATTTTATACAAACAAAAACTGGTATAACTTTAGACAAAATATCGTAAAAAAATTATGTTAAAAAAGCAGCCATATATTGCCCTTAGCTACCCCGAATTTAGATTTTTTTTATCCATGCGATTTTTTTTAACCCTTGCCTATCAAGTGCAGGCTGTAATAATTGGTTGGTATGTTTACAGTATTACAAAAAATCCATTATCGTTAGGTTTAATTGGCTTGGCCGAAGCTTTACCTGCCATAGGCATTGCACTTTACAGTGGCTATATTGCCGATAAAGCCGATAGAGCACTTTTACTACGTTGGGTTTTAGCGGTTATGCTTATAGCGTCGGCATTGTTGTACTTTATTACACTGCCACAAATTGCAACGCAATTAGGTACGCTAAAACTAGTGTTATTAATTTATGTAATTATATTTATTATTGGGTTAGCCCGAGGATTTTATGCACCTGCCGCTTTTTCGTTAATGAGTATGATTATAAAACGAGAGCACTACGCCAATTCGTCTACATGGAACAGTTCTATCTGGCAAACAGGTTCAATTATTGGGCCAGCTTTAGGAGGTTTAATGTACGGTTTTGCAGGGTTAAATCATTCGTTTATATTAGTTTTAGTTTTTATGTTGTTTTCTTTAGGCTGTGTTTTTTTTATTAAAAGACGGCCTCCCGTATTTGTTCCCAGCACAAATATTTATGAAAGTTTAAGCGAAGGATTAAAATTTGTTTTTAAAAATAAAATTATTGTTGGCGCACTAAGTCTTGATTTGTTTTCTGTATTTTTTGGAGGTGCTGTTGCTTTAATACCTGTTGTTGCCCGAGAAGTATTAAATGTTGGTGCTCAAGAATTTGGTTTTATGCGAGCTGCACCAGCCATTGGGGCTGTAGTTACTATGTTTGCCATGACAAGATTTTCGCCTATGAACAAGCCTTGGCGCAACTTACTAATTGCCATTACAGGTTTTGGTATTTGTATAATTGGCTTCGGTTTATCTCGCAGCTATTACCTTTCTATCATGTTTTTAGTTTTAGAGGGTGGCTTTGATAGCGTGAGTGTAATTATTCGTTCTACATTATTGCAAATGCTTACGCCCGATGAAATGCGGGGTAGAGTTTCGGCGGTAAACTCTATGTTTATAGGTTCATCAAATGAGATTGGGCAGTTCGAGTCGGGCTTAACCGCTCGTTTAATGGGTACTGTACCCGCTATAGTTTTTGGTGGTTGCGTAACGTTAAGTGTTGTGGGTATTACATGGTTAAAAACTAAAGCTTTTGTGCATAAAAGTTTAGATGAATTGGCGAACAATTAATTTTAGAAAATTAAGCATAAACTAGTTAACTACTCTATTAAATTAAGAATAAAATTTCAGGATAATTGCGAGGGCTTTTAAATTTAATTTGTATCAAGAAAAGTTTACAAACTAAACTGACTTACAACATCCTGTTGTTATAATTTCGTGGTTTAGTAAGGTTTGTTTTATCTAATTTTCGTTAGTTTAAGCTGGTAATATTATTTAATTCCCTAACAAACAATTACGATAATTATGGTCTGCAGAAAACTCATACATTAACACCAATTTATATTGGTTTGTGGTGTAAACCAAGCATACCACAACGTTAGTCTATCTTTTTTCGTTTCAATAATTTAAAGCAGATACTTCATATTTTCGCTAAATAACTACCCAAAAATAATTGCTAAATTTTTCCATCTACGCCAGTTTGCCAAGGCTAAGCACCATAAAGATGCTTGCAAATCCAAGATTCGCAGGTGAGTTTTAAAGAACTTTTATGTTAACTAAACCATAGCCTTTTTTTGCTTGTCCAAACTTACTTTCTTTCGGATTTTTTTTCTAGTCTTACGAATTCTTTCTTTAACGCCGATGGTCTTCCGAGTGGCTTTGCCAAAAGCTTGATGTCCATCTCTTTTAACGTGGTTCGGTTTATTCGATGGTATACCTAAAGTTTTTTAGCCTCATAGATATGTAGCCGTTGGTGATAAAGTGTGTGCACAACCTTTAAGTATTTTTGCTGCGTGGGCTTTGGTGAGAAGGTATCGCATTTATCCAAATGTTAACTGTACTTTTTAGGTTATGTTTCGAAAAACCAAGTTGTTTGCGTATCGCTATTCTAATTTACCCTTTGCCTTAATTATTTACCTGAGTTCGATTGTTATTTATAGTATAAATTACTGTTTATCAATGTTATAAACTATTTTTTGCGTTAACGATCGCAGCGGCATCCTTTTTTTACGCCGAAACTCCCCCTTCGGGGGGCGGGGGTATAGATAAATAAAAAAAGATAGAGCGAAGAGCGTGTTTAAACGCCCTAATCATTACAAAAACAACATTTATTAATCGAACTCAGGTTATTACTAAAATATAAAAATCATCTGATATCGAACTCAGGTTTACATAAAAACATTTGCTATAAAATTTGTTTCATTATTAAATTTATATATCGTAATATTGCAATATTAAATTACTGTATGGGGGCCACAAATACTGAACATTATAGCGACAAGCAAAACCAAATTGCCACACTTGCAAAAGCATTAGGTCATCCTGCTCGTATTGCCATTATGGAATATTTATTAAACGTAGAAACTTGCATTTGTGGCGACATTGTAAACGAATTGCCCTTGGCGCAACCTACTGTTTCGCAACATTTAAAAGAATTAAAAAATGCCGGTCTTATAAAAGGCGAAATTGAAGGAAACACTATTTGTTACTGCATTAACGAAAAAGCGTTTAACATTTTGCAATCTTATTTCGGAAACATTACGGGCAAATTAGAAATGAAAAAAAGTAATTGTTGTTAACCTGAAAAGCAAAAAATATGAAATTATCGGAAATTAAAAAACATCTTTCAACAGCCGAGGCTGTAAATTTTAAATTGTCAACAGGTGATTATGTTCCCCAACATTTTCATGTTACCGAAGTTGGTTTGGTTACTAAGCACTTTATAGATTGTGGCGGTGTGGAGCGTATAGAGAAAGTAGTAAACTTTCAGTTATGGGATGCCAACGATTTCGAGCATCGCTTAAAGCCATAAAAACTTTTAAACATTATTGCCCTATCGGAAGCCAAGTTAGGCATTGGCGATTTAGAAATTGAAGTCGAATATCAATCCGAAACTATTGGTAAATATGATTTAGATTTCAATGGAACAGACTTTGAATTAGTGCCAAAACAAACCGCTTGCTTGGCAAGCGATGCATGTGGTATTATACCCGAAAAACAAAAAATGCAAACAGTAATAACCCCAAACAATTGTACCCCAGGTGGCGGTTGTTGCTAAAATTTTCTAAAAAAATCATATTATTATGAACCCAGACATTAAAAATCGTTGCGAAATTATTAGCAAAAATTTTAAAGAAATTAGTGCAGATAGAAAAGTATTGCTTGAAAAACTAGCGGAAAATATTCAAGGAAAATTAAACTTAAATAAAGAAATTAACTTGGTATACGTGTGTACACACAATTCGCGTAGGAGCCATTTAGGGCAAGTTTGGGCAAAAGTTGCTGCCGATTTTTACGGCTTTAATATTAATACATTTTCGGCGGGTACAGAAGCAACTGCATTTAATTTAAACGCCATTAACGCTCTTTTTTCGGCAGGTTTTGAGGTTGAAAAAAAAGACGAATCTAACAATCCTATATATGAAGTAACTTTTGGGGAGAGCAAATCGAGTATTTGTTTCTCTAAAACAATTGACAGTGATAGTTTGCCTAAAGAAAATTTTGTAGCAGTAATGACTTGTGGCGATGCCGATGAAAACTGCCCTTTTATTGCAGGCTGCGATTTGCGAATTGGCACTACATATTTTGATCCAAAAGCTTATGACAATACGGTGCTACAAAACGAAAAATATACCGAACGCAGCAATCAAATTGCGATGGAATGCTTGTATGCTTTTTCTTTAATCAAACCCTAATTATCTTAATCCAACTTAAGACCAGTATAAATTAAACATAAACCAATAAAATCATGAGTGCGATAAACTGTAACCCAGCACAAAGAAAAAATCTAAGTTTTCTAGATCGTTTTTTAACATTATGGATTTTTATTGCCATGTTTATTGGGGTAGGAATTGGATATTTTTTCACAAACTCATCACATTATATAAATTCATTTTCAAGTGGTAGCACCAACATTCCATTGGCCATTGGGTTAATATTAATGATGTATCCGCCCTTGGCAAAAGTTAGGTTTGAGAAAATGGGGGAAGTATTTAAAAACACCAAAATATTAAGTGTCTCGCTATTACTTAACTGGGTTATTGGCCCTACATTAGTGTTTTTTTTGGCAATTATATTCTTTCATAATCAGCCAGAATATATGATGGGATTAATTTTGATAGGAATTGCAAGGTGTATAGCAATGGTAATAGTTTGGAACGAATTAGCCGATGGAAATAGAGAATATGCAGCAGGTTTGGTAGCACTTAATAGCATTTTTCAGATATTTTTTTATAGTGTTTATGCTTGGTTGTTTATCACTTTTTTGCCTCCATATTTTGGTATTAAAAGTATAGCATTAAACATTGGAATATGGGAAATAGCCAAAAGTGTTTTAATTTATTTGGGTATTCCTTTTTTTTCAGCAATTGTAAGTCGTGTTGTACTTATAAAATTAAAAGGGTTAGATTGGTTTAACAATAAATACTTGCCTGTAGTATCGCCAATAACTTTAATTGCCTTGCTTTTTACCATAGTTTTAATGTTTAGTTTAAAAGGGAAAATGATTGTACAAATTCCTTTTGATGTGGTAAAAATTGCAATACCGTTGGTAATTTATTTTATCGTCATGTTTTTAATAAGCTTCATCATCGGTAAAAAAATGGGTGTAGATTATTCTAAAAACACTGCCATTGCATTTACAGCAACAGGTAATAATTTTGAGTTAGCAATTGCGGTAGCCATTGGTGTATTTGGCATAAATAGTGGGCAAGCTTTTGCAGGAGTTGTTGGACCTTTAGTAGAAGTACCCGCATTAATATTGTTAGTTAACGTTGCTTTTTGGTTTAAAAGGAAATGGTATCCAAATAAAATTTAAATGATTTTAAGCTAACGAAGAACTTGTTTTTAAGTGTGGATTTTATCTTGTAACAAAAATTAAATTAGCTTAAATAATCAATTCACAATTAATACGGGCACTTTAATTTTATGCCGTACAGCATCAACAGTTTGGCCAAAAATAATATCTTTAAAACCCTTATGCCCATGTGCGCCCATTACTAATAAATCAATTTTATTGATTTCTACAATTTTGGCTATAGCCGATGCTGTGCTGCCGTAACCTATTTTATAGTGGCTTAGATAGCCCATATTTGTCAAGTTTGTGGTGTATTTTTTAATGTTGGTTTCGTCTAGTTGGGTTTCCCTGTCCATAACTTTATTGCCGTGGTAGGTAGCGCCAGCGGTTTCAACAATGTGTATAAAAGTATATAGTGCAATTTTACCGCCTTGGTTTAGTGCGTTATTTATTACTTTTTCATCGTTACCCGAAAAATCAATTGTAATACCAATGTTTTTATATTCAATTTTACGCTCGGTATGTATGTACAATGCTTCGCCGTGTGGCAATTGTTTTTTTAAAGTGGTATTTTGTTTTAAAAACGGCTTTATAAACACATAAATTAATAGTGCAAAGCAAGCTACCGCTATTGGAATAACCACTAAATAAATTAAAAAAGTATAGCTACCTGCTGTTGTAATCCAAATGGTAATTTGACTAAAAACCAACTTTATATTTAAGCCAATAATTATTAATGCACTTAGCCAGGCTAATATTTTTACCCACAATTTTATGGCAAATTCATCCATTAATTTTTTATCGGAGTTAAAATGAATTAAAGGAATAATGGCAAAACCCAATTGCAAACTTAACACCACTTGCGATAAAATTAGCAGGCTTCCCAAAGCACTGTCTCCAAAAAACAAAATAGTGCAAAATGCTGGAATTATGGCTAGTAAACGAGTTATTAACCTTCTAAGCCAAGGCTCGATACGTAAATTTAAATGCCCTTCCATAACAATTTGGCCCGCTAAAGTACCAGTAATGGTTGAGCTTTGCCCCGATGCTATTAACGCAATTGCAAAAAGGGTGGGAGCCGCTTTACCAAATATTTTTTCGAGCAGTCGGTAAGCATCTTGTATTTCGGCCACTTGGTAATGTCCGTTAACATAAAATGCGGCAGCGGCTAAAATTAGTATAGCCGAGTTTACCAAAAAAGCCAAGTTTAGCGCAATGGTGGTATCAATAAAGTTAAATTTTAAAGCTTCTTTTATTCCTTTAGGTGTGCGTTCTATTTTACGGGTTTGCACCAACGACGAGTGGAGATAAAGGTTATGCGGCATAACCGTTGCCCCAATTATTCCTATAGCAATGTACAACGCTTGGTTGTTTAATGCTGTAGGTAAAAACCCTTTTAAAACATCGGTATAAACCGGGCTTACTATAAACATTTCAACCAAAAAAGCTATCCCAATTATAAACACCATTGAAACAATAAACCGTTCCATGGTACGCATGCCACGTTTTAATAAAAAAAGCAACAATAACGTATCGAAAACTGTAATCACAATTCCCCAAATTAAAGGCAAGCCAAAAAGTAAATTTAAGCCAATGGCCATACCAATAATTTCGGCCAAATCGCAAGCTATAATGGCAATTTGCGCTAAAACATACAGCGGAATATTTGCCCAATTTGGATATTCGGTTTTTGATGCTTGTGCCAAATCAAGCCCTCTTACAATCCCCAAACGGGCACTTAACGATTGTAATAATAAAGCAATTAGATTAGACATTAACAAAACCCAAATTAATTGGTAACCAAATTGCGAACCTCCGGCAATATCTGTAGCCCAATTCCCTGGATCCATATAACCTACGCTAACTAAATAGGCTGGGCCTATAAAGGCAAATATTTTTTTCCAGCCTTTTTTTTTATTGGTTTCAACGGATGCAAAAACTTCGCTTAACGATTGTGGGCTTATACCTTTCATACGGCTGTAAGTAAATTTTTTGCTACATCGCGGCTTATGGTTTGCGCTTTGCCATCAATATCTATAATTACCGAGCCATCAAACTCTATGGTTTCTTTAATAAGTATTTTTTTACCTAAAACTAATCCTACTTTTTCTAAATAATTTAAAAAAACGCTTGTGTGCTCTCTTACTCCACTAATAATACCTGTTTGGTTAATTTTCATTTTAGAGACAGGTAAAAGTGCAGGTTCGTTTAAAACTCCGTTTTTGTCGGGTATTGGGTCTCCGTGTGGGTCAAATTTCGGAAACCCTAAAAACTCATCTAAACTATTAATAAGTTTGGTGGAGTTAATATGTTCTAAGTCTTCGGCTAAATCATGTACCTCATCCCACTTAAAATTTAATTTATCAACCAAAAATACCTCCCACAAACGGTGCTTTCTAATAATATTTAATGCGGTTTGGTTGCCTTTTGGGGTTAAAGTTACGCCTTGATATTTTACGTAATTTATAAAATCTTTTTCGGCAAGCTTTTTAAGCATATCAGTTACCGATGCTGCTTTTGTTTTTAATACATCGGCAATGGCATTGGTATTTACCGCAACCGTTTGAGGAGTGCTTAAATGAAAAATTGTTTTTAGGTAATTTTCTTCTGTAAATGAGGTTGCTAACATGATAAAAGTGCTTATTCACAAAGCTAATATAATTTTTAGGTTAATCTAAAAATTATATTTTAAAAAATTATTAAAATAATTTACACTCTTTTATAAAATTAAATTTGGTTTTTGCATTAAAAAGTTAAATTTGGGTAATATATTACGATTATGGAAATTGATAAAATAGATTTAAATATTTTAAAAATAATGCAAGAAAACGGAAGAATAACCAATCTTCAGTTATCGCAAAATATTGGCTTATCGCCAGCGCCTACGCTTGAGCGAGTGCGAAAACTTGAGCATTTAGGCTATATTAAGAGCTACCACGCTTTGGTAGATGAAGAAAAACTGGGCTTAGGTATAAAAACTTTTATACAGGTTTCGTTAGATTTTCATCAAAACGATACAATACAAATATTTTTAGAGGAAATTAATGCCATTAAAGAAATTACCGAATGCCACCATGTAACCGGCCAGTGCGATTTTATTTTAAAGGCCTATGTAAAAGATATCAAAACTTACGAACAGTTAATTATGCAAAAAATAAGTAAAATATCGGTAGTTAAAACTTTTCAAACCATGATGATTATGAGTACCAATAAAAAAGAGCCAATTGTGCCTTTGGAGTATTAATTAACTTTTAATTTAAAATCATAATTCAATAAAACATCAGAATGAAAAGAACTCCTAACCTATTTGTAAAATCTGCATTTGCACTCGTGTTATTAGTATTTACTAGTTGCGAAACCTTAAACCAAGCCGGCACCATAATTAACCAATCGGGTTTGATAAATCCAACAACTGCCGAAATTGGCTTGGCGTTAAAACAAGCTTTAGAAGTAGGTACTAACCTAAGTTCCGAAAAATTAGCATCAAAAGATGGGTATTTAGGAAATTTAGCAATTAAAATATTGTTCCCCACGGAGGCGCAAAAAGCAGAAAAGACACTGAGATCGTTAGGCTTAAATTCACTTGCCGACAATGTAATTTTAAGTATTAACCGAGCCGCAGAAGATGCAGCTTTAGAGGCAAAACCCATTTTTATTGCTGCCATTAAACAAATGACTATTGCCGATGCTAGCAATATTTTATTAAGCAACCAGAATGTCGCCGCCACACAATATTTTAAAAAAGTAACCAACACACAATTACAAAACAAATTTAACCCCATTATAAAGGCAAGTTTAGCCAAAGTTGGTGCAACGCGATATTGGGCAGATGTAGTTAACAAATACAATCAAATTCCGTTTGTAACACCTGTAAATCCAAATTTAGAAAACTATGTAACTCAAAAAGCAATTGATGGTTTATTTACCGAGATTGCCCAAGAAGAGTTAAAAATACGGAACAATATTAATGCGAGAAATAGTGCTTTATTACAAAAAGTTTTTGGTTACGCCGATAGAAATAAAGGCCTATAAAACTAGTTGAATTTGAGTGATAAATTGTTCAACAGCTTGTTTAATTTGTTTACCAGGCAGGGTGTAGTTATTATTCATAAACGAAAAAGCGTAACGTTTACCACTATTTCCTATTAAAAATCCGCTTAGGCAATAGTTGTTTGATAATGTGCCCGTTTTTGCATAAACAAAACAAGTATTGCCTTTAAATTGGGTTTTTAAAGTACCGTTAATTCCACCTGCACTTAATAACTCAAAAGTTCTTTTTTCGCCAGCCTTACTGTAAATGAGGTTTAATAATTGGATAAAATTTTGTGGTGTATTTAAATTTATACGTGAAAGACCCGAACCATCAACCCATTGTAAAGTATCGGGTAAAGTTGTTAAAAAATTATCTTTTATATATTTAATAACAGCCCCTTGGTTAGGTTCTAAATTGTTTTTGTACGCAATAGTCATCAATAATTGTTCGGCAATAAAATTATCGCTGGGTTGCAACATTTGTTTAAATAGAGTATCGGCCGGGGTGGTATAAATAGTTTTTGCTGTTTGCGGAGTTTTTCTAAAAGGTAATGTTTTGAGGGTTTTGGTTACCTGGCCTGTTGCTAACAATGTATCAGAAAGTAAAATTAATGTGGTTTTACTATCTAAATTTAAAGGTATTTTTTGTTTAAAAGCCGAGTCGGGTTTGGTGGGAAAAACAAGGTTGTTGTTATAAACTTCTCGTTGCGCAACCTTAAGCAAAGGATTGTATGTGGTGTCGCTTAAAAAATTTGCAACTAAATCGGGTTGTAATTTAATTTTATTATTGTTAAGGCTCAAATAAACCATATTGCCGTAGAGTGGTAACTCGGTAATTTGGGTGGCATAATAATCATTATAATCATCCCAAGCCCAAGCTTGTCCAAATTTCTGACCTGCATAAGTTCCTCTTACTAAATAGGTTTCTTTATTACTATTTTTCAGGAAATCGAAAGCGGGCTGTTTTGTGAAATTTGGGTGTAGAAAAGATGGATCGGCTTGAGGCCAAATTAGCAACGAATCGCCAATTATTTGGTATTTTATGGTTGCAACCGAATCACCAAGTGCACATAAACCTGCGTAAAAGGTTAGTAATTTTGTGTTTGATGCGGGTATAAAATGTTTGTTTGCGTCTTGTGCAAATATTGTAGTTTGTGTGCTTAAATCATACAATGAAAACCCAACTTGGTGTTGTTTAAAAAGTGTAGAATTTAAGCCGTTTTGTATGGTTGATGCCACAAAAGACTTCTTATTTATAGCACATCCCGTAAATAATATCAGAACAAAAAAAAGTAAATAAAATATATTTTTCATAGATTATATTTGAGACAGCCTAGCAAAGATATTTAGAAAAATTATGATTTAACAGCAATACAAAATTTAAATAATACGAATTTATAAATAGCTTAAACAAATATGACACCAAATCAATTATTTTTTAAAATTAATCTATCACATTATTTGGATGTTTTGTCTTGAAATTGTTTTACAGTAAAAGTGTAAAACAAATGGATAATACATAGGTTAGAATAAACCTGAGTTCGATTAATAAAACATTGTTCACTATAGTTTTGATTATGATTTGGGCGTTTTAACACGCCGTCCGCTATATCTTTTTTTTACTTTTCTATCCCCCCAACCCCCGAAGGGAGAGTTTCGGCGAAAAAAAAGGATGCCGCTGCCACCGTTAACGCTTTAAAATCGTAAATACCATTGGTTTACAGCTAATTATACTATATCTTAATAATCGAACTCAGGTTATAAGGTTAAAGGAGGCTATTATATTCGTGTATTTAATTAGAGAGGATTGCGTATAGGGCGTTGGGCAAGCAAAAAGAATAGTTTTTAGAACGGTACATTTGTAGGATGTAAATTATTAGAGGCAAACCCAAAAATAGTATGAAACTTAAATCGCAAGTGTTTCCAGTAAAAAAGACACAAAGGTAAGTCAAATCGTGAGGAATTACGCAAAAATGGCTATTTATCGAATTGCCAAATGCATCTTTTAGTTTGTGGCGCACAAACCAAGGGAAGCATTTATTTGTTAAAAATTCAAAAAACGAAAAGGTAATATTAAACTATCCACGGTTCAATTTTTTGATTTTTTACTTTTGAATTTATAAAACTGTTTTAATACTCAACTCTTTCATTTGCTTTTCATCGATGGTTGATGGAGAATCTATCATCACATCTCGTCCCGAGTTGTTTTTTGGGAAAGCAATAACATCACGAATAGAATCTAAACCAGCAAAAATAGAAACCAACCTATCAAACCCAAAGGCTATACCACCGTGTGGAGGTGCGCCATACTCAAAAGCTTCTAGCAAGAAACCAAATTGTTTTTGCGCTTCATCAGGCGTGAAGCCTAAATGTTTAAACATTAAGGATTGTAGCGTTTTATCGTGAATACGGATGGAACCGCCACCAATTTCGGTACCGTTTATAACTAAATCGTACGCATTAGCTCTAACTTCGCCGGGGTTAGTGTCTAACATGTCAATATCTTCTGGCTTTGGCGATGTAAAAGGGTGGTGCATAGCGTGGTAGCGTTCGCTTTCTTCATCCCATTCTAACAAAGGGAAATCGATTACCCAAAGTGGGGCAAATTTATTTTTATCTCGTAATGCTAAACGGTTACCCATTTCTAAACGCAATTCGTTTAGTTGTTTACGCACTTTATCTTTTTGGCCGGCCATAATTAACAACAAATCGCCAGGTTGGCTGTTAAATGCAATTGCCCAGTTTTTAAGTTCCAGCTCGGTATAAAATTTATCAACCGATGATTTTATACTACCATCATCGTTATGGCGCATATAAATTAAACCTGTTGCACCAATTTGTTGGCGTTTTACAAAATCGGTTAATTCATCTAACTGTTTACGGGTATAATGTGCACAAGCTTTGGCATTTATACCAACTACCATTTGAGCATTGGCAAAAACTGGAAATTCGTTTTCGCTTTTCCAAGTCTGAGGTTGCTGGTTCTTGGGTAAGGTATTGTTTTTTAGTTCTACAAACTCCATCCCAAAACGTATATCAGGCTTATCGCTACCATATAAACGCATTGCATCCGCGTAAAGCATTCTAGGGAAATCATTAAACTCTAAACCTTTAATGGTTTTAAACATGTGGCGAGTTAAGCCTTCAAATAAGTTTAAAATATCTTCTTGCTCTATAAAAGCCATTTCACAATCTATTTGCGTAAACTCGGGCTGGCGGTCGGCTCTTAAATCTTCGTCTCTAAAACATTTTACAATCTGAAAATAACGGTCGAAGCCGGATACCATTAACAATTGCTTAAATGTTTGTGGCGATTGTGGTAAGGCGTAAAATTCGCCAGCATTCATGCGGCTAGGTACCACAAAATCTCTGGCACCTTCTGGGGTAGATTTTATAAGAACCGGAGTTTCTACTTCTAAAAAATCTTGAGCATCTAAATATTTTCTAATTTCTTGGGCCATTTTATGGCGCAAAATAAGGTTGTTGCGTACTGGGTTACGGCGTAAATCAAGGTAGCGGTATTTCATACGTAGCTCTTCGCCACCGTCGGTTTCGTCCTCAATCATAAAAGGCGGTAATTTTGCGGGGTTTAAAATTTCTAGATTCGAAACTCTAATTTCTATATCGCCAGTACTAATTTTTGGGTTTTTGTTCGATCGTTCAACCACCTGCCCAACTACTTTTATTACAAACTCTCTACCTAGCTCACGCGATTTTGTGCGCAAGGTTTCATCATCGTCTGAGTTTATAACCAGTTGTGTAATGCCGTACCTGTCTCTCATATCAATAAAAGTGGTGCCACCTAAATCACGTGATTTTTGCACCCATCCACTTAGGGTAACTTGTTGATTTAGTTGGCTTAGGGTTAATTGGCCGCAGGTATGGGTTCTATGCATTGTTTTTAGGCTTTATAAAATAGCTTGCGAATATACTAATAGTAAATTAAATTTATAAAACTTATGCTAAAGGGTAGGGCATCTGCTGATAAACTAACATCATTAACTTTCTGTATTTAAGTTGAAACTGGCTTTTAAAAATAAATTATATTAAGCCATATCATGTTTGTAGTAACCGTTTTTACACCTAGCTAATTTTAAAAAATGCAACCATATTAAAAATTTAACTCCCCCGTTTCCACAGAATTAATCCTCCCAAACTTTTTAAATAATTCTAATTACTTCAAGCTAATTTAACCAAAATCAACACCTAGAAAAAAGCTTATAAACCCATAGTTTAATTCCATTAGGCTTTTGTGAAATATAAATGCCTGTATTGCCCGATATTAAAAAAGCTACAGCACAAGTAATAACTATATAAACTACACTTTGCATTCCAAAAAGCTCGATAGCCATTATTATACAAGCCAAAGGTGTATTTGCTGCACCGGCAAAAACGGCTACAAAACCCATAGCCGCCAAAAGTGCTAAAGGTAAGGGAATAAAAAAAAACAAAGCATTTCCCAGCAATGCCCCAATAAAAAATAAAGGGGTTACTTCGCCCCCTTTAAACCCCGCCGATAAGGTAATGATGGTAAAAACCATTTTTAAAGCAAAGTAATAAACAGGTAGCGGCTGCCCAAAAGCTAATGATATTGTAGGTAAACCCAAACCTATAAATGTGGTATTGCCCATTGCCCAAACAGCCAATGCAATTAAAATACCTCCAAATACTGGCCTTAACGGGGCATACTTTATAATTAACTTAAATTTTAAAGTTGCCCAATGCATTATTTTGCTAAAACTTGCTGCACATAAACCGAAAGCAATACCCGCAATTATGCTGTAAAAAATGGTTATAAAAGAAATTGGCGGTACATAATCTACGTGGTAATGGGTATGGTTTACTGGCAAAAGGTTACAAACCAAATTTGCAATTATAGAAGAAGCAAAAGCAGGTAAAATGGCAGCGTAATTAATTTTTTTAATTAAAGCAATTTCTAACCCAAAAACTGCACCTGCTATTGGGGTACCAAATACCGACCCAAAACCAGCGGCTACCGCTGCAATAATTAAAATTTGTATATCGCTTTGCGTAAGTTTAAATGGTTTAACAAACTGATAAGCAATAGCCCCAGCCATTTGCAAAGCTGTTCCCTCTCTGCCGGCACTTCCCCCTAAAATATGAGTTAACAATGTACATAAATAAACAAAAGGGGCCATTTTAAATGGTACAATTTGTTGGGGTTTGTATATGGTTTCTATTAATAAATTGTTGCCACTTACAACCGTTTTTCCATAATAATGATAAAATAAACCTATTGCAAAACCACCAACAGGCAAAAATGCAATTAGCCATAAGTTGCTTTCGCGGATTTGAGTTACCCAATTTAACGATACTAAAAACCCAGCCGATGCCAAACCCACAAAAATGCCCAAAACACTACTTATAAATAGCCATTTTAAACCATATTTAATTGGGGCGTAAGATTTTAAATTCTTTATTGTTTCGATGTTTTTTTAATTTATATATTTTATTATACCAAAATTTTATGAACAAGCAAATTCATTTGTTAATAATTTAGCCTAAAATATCTTTAATATCGCTATCGGTTAACGATTTAAAAAAACTTTCTTCGGTTGTTATTAACGATTGTGCAACCCGTAATTTACGATTTTGCAGGGCAAGTATTTTTTCTTCTACAGTATCTTTGGCAATAAACTTGTATATAAAAACATTTTTAGTTTGCCCTATACGGTGAGTTCTGTCGATGGCTTGTTGCTCAACTGCAGGGTTCCACCACGGGTCCAAAATAAACACATAATCCGCTTCGGTAAGGTTTAAACCAACACCTCCGGCTTTAATCGAAATTAAAAATATTTTCTTTTGTTCGTCATTCTTAAAATCCTCAACCACAACTCCTCTGTTTTGTGTTGCTCCATCTAAATACGAATATTGGGTATGGTTTGCATCAAAATATTTGCGGTAAATGGCAAGTTGTTTTACAAACTGCGAAAAAATCAAAACTTTATGTCCGCCTTCTACCACACTTTGTAGTTTGTGTATTACGTCTTCAAACTTTCCCGAGTCGCCTTCGTAATCTTCATTAGCCATAATTGGGTGATTGGCAATTTGGCGCAATTTGGTTAAGCCTTGCAACATTTGAATGGGGCTTTTGTGGTAAGTGCCATTTTCTAAAGCCTTTAAAATTTCGTTACGGTATTCCGATTTTATTTTTTCATAATACTCGGCCTGGGCTTCGGTCATTTTACAATAAAACAGTGTTTCAGTTTTTGGCGGCAACTCGGTAGCAACCTGTTCTTTAGTACGTCGCATTACAAAAGGTTTTATTAAAGTTTGCAAACGCTGGGCTTTATCATCGTCTTTTTTCTTCTCAATAGGTTCCACAAAATCTTTATAAAAAAACTTTTGCGTACCTAATAAACCTGGGTTTATAAAACTCATTTGGGTCCATAAATCGTTTACGGTATTTTCTACAGGTGTACCCGATAGTATGAGTTTAAATTTAGACCGTAATTGTTTTACTGCTTTAAACGATTTTGAGCTTGGGTTTTTTATGTTTTGGCTTTCGTCTAAAATAACATAGTTAAAATAAGTTTCGTGTAGCAAATCAATATCAACACGGGTAATGCCATAGGTGGTAATTACAACATCGTATTGGGTAAAAAATGCTGTGCTTTTGTTTCGTAAAGTGCCCGTATGCACATATAAATTTAGGCTGGGAGTAAACTTTTTTGCTTCGTTTAACCAATTGTAAATTAGCGATGTTGGCATTACAATTAACGATGTTGGGTGCACCCCCAATAAACTATTCACTTCTTTTTCTTTTTGCAGTAAGGCTAGTGTTTGTATGGTTTTGCCTAGCCCCATATCATCGGCAAGGCAGCCACCAAAGTTATATTTTTGTAGAAAGTGAAACCAATCGTACCCTGCTTTTTGGTAAGGGCGCAACTCGCCAACAAAATCTGTGGGTGGCAGTATGGGGTCAATATCTTCAAAGTCGGATAGTTTTTGTAATTTTCTATCCATAGTAACGGTTGCCAACTGGCTATCTGCAAAATCGTAAATTAAGCCAACGTGGTGTTTTTTAAGCTGTAAGTTATGGGTGCCTTCGGTAAAACTAAGTAAGTTGGCATATTGTGCAAACCATTTTTCGGGTATTATGGCAATATCGCCATTGGGCAAAACAAATTCTCGCTTTTTATTTAAAATATGATTGCGTAACTGTATAAAAGGTATACGGTATGAGCCAAATTGTACAGTGGCTTCAATATCAAACCAGTCGTTACGTTCTTTAAACTCAAGATCTATTTTTGAGCCGCCCAAAACATATTTTTTTGCCGAGCTATCTTGCTCAAACTCGAACCCCATATCTACCAATTGTTGGTGATGGTCGCTTATCCAATCAAAAACCGAGAACGATTGTTCGGTAACATTATCAGAAACATCCTTTACCTGCAAATGCACATACAGCAAACTGTTGGTTTCTAAACCTAAATCCAATACCTCGTTTAGCTTGTTTTTTTCCCAAGTTAACGATCGTTTAATGCGATGAAAAGCATAATCGTCGCCATTTCGCTCCATCCTAACGGTAACTTGTCGTTCGCCGCCGGCAGCAAAAACATAGTTGTTATATTTAAAATACAATTGAATTTCTGATGGACCATTGGCATTAAAAACCACTTTTAAAATAGGTGTGGCATCATATTTTTCGGTATTAATGGTAAACCCTTCGGCGTAAACGTGGTGTTTTTCTATTAATGGGGCTATAAATTTTGTAAAGTAGGTTTCTTCCGATGATTTTGGTATAGATATATAACGCTTGTTTAAAAAAGGAAGCAATTTTTTCCCTTCTAAATCGTCTTCGAAATGGTAAAGCGTGTTTTCGAGTAATAAATGAGCCGGTTGGTTTAAAATTACCTGCGCCTCTTTAAACATAAAATCAATACGGTTTTCTTGGTATTTTATTGTTGGAAAGTAGCGAGTTTCGGTTTCGTTACGCCTAAAATGAAACAGAATGGTGGCAGGGTCTTTAGCTATAAAAACCTGTTTTTCAACAGGCCAACCTTCTTTGCTCATTAAATAAAGTTCTTTATCTTTAATTAACAATAGGGCATCTTTTAATTTTCTTTCAATTTTAGGTCTTATAGAATCGTATAGCTTTTCGTCCCAAATTTTACTAAAAAACTCTAAGGGTCTAATTAGTTTTTTGTAGTATTTTTTTATTACGGCATCCTGTTCAACGTCTTCTAAAAGTTTAATAAGTTTAATGTCGGTTGCATCTAACAGGTGCAAAAACTCGGTAGCTGTATTGCTAAATAGGCGTTGGTGCGAAAAAGAAAAATCGCCATTATGGTTTAACTGCACCACATGCGGTTCAATTAAATAGCCTAAATACTCGTGTTTTGCTAGCGAATAAACCAGTTTGCAGGGTTTATCATTTTCTACTCTTAACATTGGTGTTGCTCAAAAAATTTATACAAGTTACGCTTGCAAAAATTCTAAATTTATACATACCAAGTGAGATTATAAAATTTTAAGTAATATTTAATTTTACTAGCTAGTTTAGTTAGAGTAATATTTTTTTTTTAATAACTCTTGATAAGTTTGTTGGGGTTTATGCGTACCTTTAGGTAGTAATATACGTTTAGGTTTACCCGCAAAAAGTTTAAAGGAAGTGTTTTTTTACATCTCAAAATTGTTTTTACTTTGGAGTATGGGCAAGGCTTAGCAAAAACGATACACCATTTTGCATACAGGAAAAAGTACTAATAAAAGTTGATTAGCATTTAATTGAGATAAATAAACAATCGAACTATGATTTGTAAATTTTGATTTTCACAATGTAGTTGGTTAGAGTTTATTTATTTTTGATTAAAATTTAGGATATTATTTTCAAGTTAAATTTGAGTAATTTACCCTTATTGTTTACTAATAAAATCGGCGTAAGCCAATGCTATGCCCTCTTTTAAATGCGTGGTGTATTGCCAGCCTAAATAAGTTAATTTACTAACATCCATTAGTTTACGTGGCGTTCCATCGGGTTTGCTGGTATCAAAATTAATATCGCCTGTAAAACCAACAATTTGTTTAACCAACAGCGCTAAATCTTTTATTGAAACATCTGTACCGGTGCCAATATTAACCAAACCAGCTTCGTTGTAGCTTTGCATTAAATAATAACATGCTTCGGCCAAATCATCGGCAAATAAAAATTCACGCATTGGCGCACCTGTTCCCCAAATTACCACTTCCGATAATTTTTGGTGTTTTGCTTCGTGAAAACGACGAATTAAAGCAGGCAATACATGTGAATTTTGTGGGTGGTAATTGTCATTATATCCATACAAATTGGTTGGCATTACCGAAATGAAATTACAACCATATTGCTCTCGGTAAGCATCGCACATTTTAATACCCGCAATTTTTGCAATAGCATACGGTTCGTTGGTGGGTTCTAACAATCCTGTTAAAAGGTATTCTTCTTTTAAAGGTTGAGGTGCCATTTTCGGATATATGCAACTAGATCCTAAAAACATTAATTTAGTTATAGCATTAACGTAGCTAGCGTGTATTACGTTGTTTTGTATTTGTAGGTTTTCGTACAAAAAATCGGCTCGGTAAGTATTATTGGCTACAATACCACCAACTTTTGCTGCTGCTAAAAAAACGTACTTGGGTTTTTCTTGTTCAAAAAAAAGATTTACTTGTTGCTGATTTCGTAAATCCAACTCTGATGAAGTGCGAGTTAGTAATTGTGTAAAACCTTCATTTTTTAATTTACGGTATATTGCCGAACCAACCATCCCTCGGTGGCCAGCTATATAAATTTTAGCTTTTTTTTCCATGTGTAAATACGATTATTCGAATTGGTTTTTAATTGAATAACCGTATTCTTTCAACAGTTTTTCTTTACGGAAATGGTTAACATCGTGGTGCATCATGTCTTCAACCAACATTTTTAAATCGTATTTAGGTGTCCAACCTAGTTTGGTGTTTGATTTTGTGGGGTCGCCTACCAATAAATCAACTTCGGTTGGTCTAAAATAAGCAGGGTCAACGGCAACAACTTCTTTACCTATTTCAATTTGAAAATCGGGGTGATTACAAGCCGCAACATAGCCTTTTTCATCGGCTGCGGTTCCATTAAATTCTATTAGAATACCCACTTCGGCGAAAGCCATACTTACAAACTCTCTAACGCGTGTAGTTACGCCAGTTGCAATTACGTAATCTTCGGGGGTTTCTTGCTGTAAAATTAAATACATTGCTTCTACATAATCTTTGGCATGGCCCCAATCTCTTTGCGCATCTAAATTACCTAGGTAAAGTTTATCTTGTAAACCCATTGCAATTTTAGAAGTTGCTCGAGTTATTTTACGGGTAACAAAGGTTTCGCCACGTAATGGGCTTTCGTGATTAAACAAAATACCGTTACAAGCGTAAATTCCATACGCTTCGCGGTAGTTTACGGTTATCCAGTAGGCGTACATTTTTGCTACAGCGTAAGGCGACCGCGGGTAAAATGGGGTAGTTTCTGATTGTGGTACAGCTTGTACTAAACCATATAACTCGGATGTTGATGCTTGGTAAATCTTTGTTTTTTTCTCGAGACCTAAAATACGTATGGCTTCTAACAAACGTAAAGTTCCAATCCCATCGGCATTTGCAGTGTATTCTGGAGTATCAAAACTTACTTTTACGTGGCTCATAGCGCCTAAATTGTAAATTTCATCGGGTTGTACTTGTTGTATAATACGTATTAAGTTGGTACTATCGCTTAAATCGCCATAATGCAAAAACAATCTTTGGTCTTCATCATGTGGGTCTTGGTATAAATGGTCTATACGATCGGTATTAAACAAAGAACTTCTTCTTTTAATACCATGTACAATATAATCTTTAGAGAGTAAGAGTTCGGTAAGGTAGGCGCCGTCTTGACCTGTTATTCCAGTAATTAATGCAATTTTTTTCATAGGTGTAATAAAAAGGATTAAATTTTACGTATTTATTAAAATATTCTTCAAAAATATAAAAAAATTTGATTTTTGAAATGATTTAAATTAATCAGAGAATGAAGTTGAAAATTTAAAATTATTGCAAAAAAAAGCAGCATTAATTTCTCAATGCTGCTTTTTAATATTTTATTTATCAATTAATTATCTTAAACTAAAAGTTCCTTTTCCCATTGTGCTGCCATCAGCATATAAAATTACAGTATAACTTCCAGGCACAAAAACTCCTTTATTAACCCAATCAACCACATAACTTTTACCATCGCCATTATAATCAATTGATGTTTTATAAGTGTATTGTAAATCTTGACCATCGGCATTAAAAGTTCCGTTTTCGCCTGTAATTAAGGTATTAGTTGGGTCTAGTAACCTTACATAAACATCATGCATTCCTTTTTCGGCAATTGGATTAGAAGGCACAGAAAAATTAATTTTTATTTTTTTAACTGTTGATGCTTTGTCTGCATCAACTTCTTTTCCACTACTTTTTATTTTAAAAGTAGCAATGCTAACTCCTCCAGTTTTAAGCTTAGCACCTGCTTTTACACGTGTATCTAACGAGTCGTTTTTACGAGCCATTTCTTGTGCTTGTTTGTACGCATTTGAAACTGTTGTTTTTAAACTATCTCTTTCTACCGTTAAAACCGCATTTTGCTTTTGCAAATCCTCAATATCGGTAGTGTATTTAGAAATCATATTGCGTAAATTTTGCAATTCGGCTCTAGTTTTAGATAGTTGGCTTTTAGTTAATGTACCATTTGCTAGCGACTGTTTTAGTTCGGCAATTTTAGATTTTAACTGTTCATCTTTACTGTTTAATTCTTCGGTAGTTTTAGTATTTACACTATTTGCCTGTTCTAATTCGGTTTCTAATTTTTCTAAATCGGTTTGTAAAGCAGTACGTTCATCGGTAACTGTTACTATTTGTTCCTCGGTTTTGTTTTTTTGTAAAAACAAATAAACACTTGTTCCCAATAATGCTACAATAACTGCAATTAAAAAATAAATTTTGTTATTGTCTTTTCTCTTTTGTTCTTGATTATCCATTTTTTTAATTTTTTGAGTTAACGATATTTTAAGTTATAGGTAAATTAATTTGGTAAGTATATAACATTATTTTTAAGCAATCAAACAATCTAAAGATTTTTAAATATTAATGTTAATTTCTATAACAATAAAACAACAAATTTATTATCAATAGTAACAAAAATATTACATAAAAACAAAGAGATTGTAAAACAAAATAAAAAAAGGGTGTTATACGTTAATGTTTACCTTTGTAATTAATATTTATCAATTCAATTATAAATGAAGTTTATTTTCATCTACGTAATTTCCATATTAAATTTACTTAACAACTATACCGCATTTGCCCAAGATTCGATAATGCCAAAAAGAGAATTTAGAGGGGTTTGGCTAGCAACAGTTGCTAATATAGATTGGCCAAGCAGACAGGGCTTAAGCACCCAAGAACAAAAAAATGAATTAATTAAGATTTTAAATTCCCATAAAAAACAGGGTATAAATGCAATAATGTTTCAGGTTAGACCAGGGGCAGATGCTTTTTATCCCAATTGCAACGAACCTTGGTCGCAATTTTTAAGTGGCAAACAGGGTGTTTGCCCTGCTCCATTTTACGACCCTTTGGCTTTTGCTATCGAAGAATGCCATAAGAGAGCGATTGAGTTTCATGCTTGGTTTAACCCATATCGAGCAACTTTTGATAGTAATTCTGCCAAAACTATAGCCAACCATGTTACCAAACAAAAGCCCGAATGGTTTTTTACCTACGAAGGCAAAAAATTATTTAACCCTGGTTTGCCCGATGTAAGGGCGTATATTATAAAAATTATATTGAACGTGGTTGATTTTTATGATGTTGATGGTATACACTTCGACGATTATTTTTACCCTTATGCCATAAAAGGCCAATTTATAAACGATACCGAAACCTATATTTTAAACAACCACGGCATTAATAATATTAAAGATTGGCGACGAAATAATGTGGATACATTAATTCACGCTTTAAATGATAGCATACATACACATAAAAGTTTTGTAAAATTTGGTATTAGTCCTTTTGGGATTTGGAAAAATAAAGCTCAAGACATTGAAGGGTCTGATACTAGGGGGGGCGATTCTTATTACGAAATTTATGCCGACTCTAGAAAATGGATTAAAAACGGCTGGGTCGATTATTTAAACCCACAACTTTATTGGTCATTTAGTACCAAAGCCGCTCCTTTTGCAAACCTTGCCGATTGGTGGGGAAATAATGCTTATGGTCGTAATATGTACATTGGGCATGGTGCATACCGCATAAATGCAACCAAAGATTTAAGTTGGCGAAACCCGGCACAGTTGAGTAAACAAATTGCCTATATTAGGGAAAATGAAAATATTAGTGGAAGTGTTTTTTTTAGTTCAAAATCGTTAACCAAAAACCCTTTAGGCGTTGCCGATACTTTAATAAAAAATTATTATCGGTTTGCAGCATTGCCCCCCACAATGCCTTGGCTTGATAGTATAAAACCCAATGCCCCTCAAAATTTGGTTGCTAGCAATGTTACATTGGGTACACAACTAAATTGGCAGCTTCCTACTTTAGCTAAAGATAATGAAATAGCTTATGGCTTTGTGGTATATAGGTTTGCAGAAGACGAAGAAATAGATTTAGAATACACCGAAAACATTAAAGCCATTTTTTACACACCAACTTTAAATTGGCTTGATGTAAGCGCAAACCTAAAAATAAAATACAAATACGTAGTTACCACTTTAGATAGGCTAAAAAACGAAAGTTTACCATCTAATATTGCTTATTTTTAGTAAGATATTGGCACTCTAAAAATCTAGATTAATTTAAATAAAATTATTTAAACGCAATTGCCTTAATTGGTGATATTTTACTAACCAACATGCTGGGAACCAACAACACCAAAAGGCATACTAAAAGCGTCCCTGCGTTTATTAAAAGCGCATCTAAAAAATTAATTTCTATAGGCACAAAACTCATATAATATGTGGCGGCGTCTAATTTTAATACATGCGTTTGCTGTTGTAAAAAGCCTAAACCTAAGCCAATAATATTTCCTAATAGCATACCTAAACTAATTAGGTATAAGGCATTATACATAAATATTTTACGCACACCCCAATTAGTTTGGCCGAAGGCTTTTAGCAAACCAATCATATTTGTTCGTTCTAAAATCATAATCAACAAAGCCGAAATCATGTTTATGGTAGCTACAATTAACATCAGAATTAAAATCACCCTTGTATTTACATCTAATAATGCTAACCAATCAAAAATTGATGGGTAAAGTTCTACAACGCTCATTATCTTAATTTCGGGAGACAATAAATTGGCTATTTGCAATGCAACGGACTCCAAATTTTCAAAATTATTTATTCTAATCTCGAAGCCACCAACTTGGTTAGCTTGCCATTTATTGATTTTTTTAACTACATTAATACTCCCTATAACGTAGGTTTTATCAATATCTTCCACATCAGTACTGTATATACCTACAATTTTAAACTTGCGTTTACGTAACGATTCTTGCATAAAATACATCAAAAAATCGTCGCCCACTTTTAAATTTAAACGGTTAGCTAACAGTTGCGATATTAAAATTTGTTTATCCGCGTTAAGCGAAACCTTAAAGTTTATTAAATTGCCGCTTAGTAAAATAGCCTTTAAATACTGGGAATTATAGTTAACATCTATACCTTTAAAAACAACCCCTTCTACCTCGTTTTGGGTTTTTATAATTCCAGGTTTATTTGCAAAAGGTGCAACGCTAAATACATTAGTGTTTTTTTGTACCGATTTTAACGAATTGGTATTTAGTACAAAGGGCGAATTTTCGGCAGATGCATTTAAATCGTATTTTAATAATTCTATATCGCCATTAAAGCCCCTAATTTTCTCTCTAATTTCACTTTTAAAACCTTTTACAACAGCTATAGAAAGCAACATAACCGCAACGCCCAGCATAATACCCACCACAGCAATGCGTACAATTAGTTTAGAAAAAGTTCGTTCCGAGTTTATCGAAATCCGTTTGGCTATAAATAAGGCTAAATTCAAATTGTTTTGTTTATTTTGTACAAATACAAATATGCAATTGTTTAAAAAACCACAAGCATGTAAACGCAATTAAAATTTTTGTTATGAAAAAAATAATTTGGATTTTGCTTTTAACACCTTTTTTAGGATACAACTGCAATGCAAAAGGCATTAATCAAAATGAACCTAAACAAAACATTAAGCTTAAACAGCCTAAAATTATTAGCGCTGGTGCAAGCCAAACTGCAAAATATTTGCCAATATTGGCAAATAAAAAAGTAGCCTTATTGGTAAACCAAACTGCCCAAATAAACGGTGTGTCACTTGTTGATACCTTAAAAAAACTCGGTGTAAACATAACAACTATTTTTGGCCCCGAACATGGTTTTAGAGGCAATGCCGATGCCGGCGAAAAAGTAAATAATAATGTAGATGAAAAAACAGGCATTCCGGTTATATCGCTTTACGGCGCAAAAGAAGCACCAAGCAAGGATGATTTAAAAAACATAGATATTTTAATGTTTGATATACAAGATGTTGGAGCAAGGTTTTACACTTATTCTATCACTCTTTTTAAAGTAATGCAGGCTTGCGCCGATGCTGGTGTAAGCTTACTAGTTTTAGACCGCCCTAATCCAAATGGCAATTTAATTGATGGGCCAATTTTAGACCTAGCCTTTAAAAGTGGTGTAGGTGCAAACCCAATACCTATTGCACACGGACTTACAATGGGCGAATTTGCGCTAATGGTAAACGGGCAAAAATGGTTAAAAAATGGCGTACAATGCAAATTGCAAGTCATAAAAAACACCAATTACAACCATTGGATGCCGTATATTTTACCTGTAAAACCAAGCCCAAATTTGCCAAATAACTTGGCAATATACTTATACCCAAGTTTATGTTTGTTTGAAGGAACTGTAGTTAGTATGGGTAGAGGTACACTTTATCCGTTCCAAGTGATTGGGCATCCCTTATTAAAATCTACTTATAATTTTAGTTTTACGCCATCGAGTATTGTAGGTATGAGTAAAAAACCACCGCTCGAAAATCAACTCTGTTATGGTATTGATTTTAGAAATACCAATCCCGATATAATTAGAAATAGTAAGCGAATAGATTTAGCATTATTCATAAAAATTTATCAGCAATATCCTGATAAGGAAAACTTTTTTAATCCATTTTTTAATAAACTTGCTGGCAATGCACAACTTATTCAACAAATAAAAAATGGCAATACAGAAAAGGAAATTAGAGCTACTTGGCAACCGCAATTAACAGCATATAAAACAATGCGCAAAACATATTTATTGTACCCGTAAAAATTTAGTAATAAAAAAATGAGAATTGTATTTATGGGTACGCCACCATTCGCTGTGGCATCGTTAAAGGCTTTAATGCAAGCTAGTTATAATATTGTTGGTGTGGTAACGGCACCCGATAAACCTGCTGGTAGAGGCCAAAAAATTAATCAATCGGCTGTAAAAATTTTTGCTACCGATAATAATTTAAACGTGTTACAGCCCGAAAAACTAAAGCACCCCGATTTTTTAGCTCAACTAAAGGCTTTAAATGCCGATGTGCAAATTGTGGTAGCTTTTAGAATGTTGCCTCAAGTTGTTTGGGCAATGCCTGCAAAAGGTACTATAAATCTTCATGGTTCGTTGTTACCGCAATACCGCGGTGCAGCACCTATTAATTGGGCTATAATTAATGGTGAAAAAGAAAGTGGTGTAACTACCTTTTTATTACAGCAAGAAATAGATACGGGCAATATTTTATTTTTAGAAAAAGTGGCTATTACCGATAATACTACAGCAGGGCAGCTTCATGATGAATTGATGGAAATTGGTGCAACTTTAATAGTAAAAACCGTAAAAGCTATTGAAACGGGCAATTTCGAAGAACAAGCACAAGATATATTTGATGTAAAAGATTTAAAACACGCACCCAAAATATTTAAAGAAAACTGTTTAATAAATTGGGACAATACCAACACTCAAGTGCATAATTTAATACGTGGTTTAAGTCCTTTTCCAACGGCTTTTACACATATTAATGAGAAAGTATTAAAGATTTTTGAAGCTGAAAAAGAAGACATTACACCAAACATATTACCCGGAAATTACCTTACAGACGGTAAAACATTTTTAAAGTTTGCAACTAATAATGGTCACATTTTACTTAAAGATGTACAGCTAGAAGGTAAAAAAAGAATGGCTATTACCGATTTTTTAAGGGGGATTAAGCTTTGATAAATGTTTGGTAACACAAATTGTTAAACAATAACTATAGGTTTTATATTTCTTAAAAAAGATTATCCTAACCTGAGTTCGATTAATAAATGTTGTTTTTGTAATGATTAGGGCGTTTTAACACGCTCTTCGCTCTATCTTTTTTCCCCCTAACCCCCAAAGGGGGGATTTTACCGTATTCCCCCTTTGGGGGCTAGGGGGATAAAAAAAGGATGCCGCTGCGATCGTTAACGCAAAAAATAGTTTATAATATTGATAAACAGTAATTTATATTATAATTAACAATCGAACTCAGGTTCCTATTTTAATTCCCTTTTATCTTAACCCAACTTGTATAATTTCGTCCCAAACGCCTAAACAAATGTCAAATTTCGACTAAATTTCACTATATTTTCATTTGTTTTTTCGGTAGAAAAATA
>REAS01000190.1 GCA_004294495.1 Sphingobacteriales bacterium | reverse complement strand
AAAATTGGTCGGTTTGCAAAAAGTCTGAACCCAAATTTTAAAAGTAAAGGCTTAATTCACTCGAACGATGGTTCGGGTCGTTGCACTTGCCCATAACGTTTTGCGGCTTGGCGTAGTGGCGGATTTCTACCACAAATGTTCTTACGAAGCACAAATGTTTATTAAACCACAAATGTTTCTACGAAGCACGTCACCCGCCATTACGCCAAACCGCTGTTAGCACCAGTTTTTTTCTTGTCTGTCTTATGCGTTTGATTTTAGTTTTTTGTTGTAGATATATGAAACTGTCAGTACGCCTAAAAAAGCCAATGGCATAACCATATATGCAATGTTCTTGTCCACCAATAAATGACTTAAAAATGCAAAGATTAGTGTAAACGTAAGTCCTGCATAAGCCCACTCTTTTAGCATTGTCGGTGTCTTAGGATAAACAATTGCAATAACTCCCAAAACTTTTGCTATTGCTAATGAGTAAGCAAAGTAGTCAGGATAGCCCAGTGCTTTCGTTCCGATAGTCATATGTTCTGGTGCTAAAATCCAAGTTGTCATTGGCATTACTGCTTCCCAAAGTGCAATGATAATAGTCGCTGACCAAAAAATTATTTTGTTCTTTTTCATTGTCTTATTTTTTTGAGGTTGATAATAAATTGTCAAGTTCATTTAAGGTCGCTGTAAATCCTTCTTTGAAGCCCATTTCAATCATTTGTTCCATACGTTCAAGTGAGTCATTGTAAATGGTAATATTTACTTTCGTTATTCCGTTTTGTTCACTGAAACTCAAATCCCAATCAGAACCGGGCAATACAGGATTTTCATCTTTGTCTGCAAAGGCGTTCAAATATTTGAAATTGGTTTTTGGAGTAATGGAAGTATATTTCTGAATGGCATAATGTTCTTGCCCTTCAGGACTTATCATTGCATAAAATCTTTGTCCGCCAACTTCAAAATTCATACTTTTTGTTTTGGAAGCATAAGGTTTCGGTGCCCACCATTGGTCAAGAATTTCTTGCTTTGTAAATGCGTCCCAAACCAATGAAAGTTCGGCTGCATGTTTTTTAATTGTTAATAATAAATTGTCTAATTGATTGAATTTGGTTTCCCAAATCTTTTTGAATTGTTCTAACCATTTTTCTATTTCTTTCATTTTGTTTATTTCAAGAGAGTAGTAAATCTCTCTACCTCTCTGTTCTTGTTTTACAAGTTCGCATTCCGTCAGAATGCGTAAATGTTTCGATACTGCTTGTCGTGTCGTGTTAAAGTTGTCGGCAATGGCGTTTGGTGTCATTGCCTGTAATGCAATTAAGACGATTATGGCTCGTCTTGTCGGGTCTGCAATTGCTTGAAAAATGTCTCTTCTCATTTGTCGGTTTGTCTTATTAGTGAAACTAAACGGTTGCAAATATATGTGCAACTTTTCGGTTTCTCAAATTTATTTTCACTTTTTTTTCAAAATGCAGAAAGTTGGTCCGAATTGTCCGTTCGGTGGGTCGTCCTAAAATTGGTGCTAACGGGTGCGGGTTGGCGAAGAAGCCCGTCCTGTGTCGCCCCGAGCGTGGGGGGCGGGCTTTTTTCGCCAACCCGCGGTTATGGGCTGGTGTTTATTT
>REAS01000090.1 GCA_004294495.1 Sphingobacteriales bacterium | reverse complement strand
GGCAGGATTTTTTGTTTATTTTTCATCAAGGAAAAAGAAAAAAATAAATGCCAATTATTTTAATGAAATTATTTATCCACACATAATGGCGAAGAGCCAAAACTATACCTGATATTTAAAGCACAATTTTTTGATTTAAATAAATTAATCTATAAAATATTCTTAAATTAATTTGCATTTGTAAACAATAAAACGCTTATATTTAATTGTTCTAAAATTAATATAAAAAAAAACTCTTATCAAAACCAAAACATTTTGTTGCAATAATTATTTAATTTTTAAAATGAAGGCTTTAATTAATTTCAAGTATTTAATAATTTACTCTATAGGTATATTTACGTGTTTTTATACAAATACATATAGCCAAACTAACTTTACATCCAAAGATGTTAAAGTAAATTTATTTTCATCAACCCCATTAGAAGATATTAAAGCCGAATCAAAAAAAGGTTTCTCGGTTATCGTTCCAAAAAACAAACAAATTATGTTTCAGTTAGGTATTAAAAGTTTAGTTTTTCCAAGGCCATTAATGCAAGAACATTTTAACGAGAATTACATGGAGAGTGAAAAATATGCGAATGCAACATTTAAGGGTACAATTAATGAAGATGTAGATTTTACTAAAGATGGAAACTACGATATTACAGTTAACGGGTTACTAAATGTACACGGGGTTGCAAAACAAAGAATTATTGCGGGCAAATTTAATATTGTAAACGGCAAAATAACCGTTTACAGCAGTTTTGATGTTTTATGCGACGATCATAATATTAAAATACCCAAAATAGTTTTTACAAAAATTGCCGAAAAAATAAATATTACTGTAAACGCAAGCTATAATTGATATGAAATATATATACACCCTTTTATTTATTGGCCTAGCTACATTTTTATCAAATGCCCAAGACGCAGATTCTATTTTAAATAGTATAAGTAAGAACAATACGCCCGAAAAAGTTATTGCAACTTTTAAAAGTCCTAAATTAGTTTTGCTAAATACCAACGAAACCCAAAAGAAAAACGATTTGGCATTTTGGATTGCTCACCGCTTTGGCGATATTGGTGGCGAGTTTGGCGGATTCCACACTTTATTTGGCTTAGATAACGCACAAGACATTTACTTTGGTTTTGATTACGGCTTTACCGATAAATTTACAATAGGTTTTGGTAGAAGCCGCAAAGACGAAACTTATAATTTTTCTGGCAAATACAAATTACTTGAACAATTAAAAAAAGGCTTACCGTTTTCGTTAACGCTTTTTGCACAAACAGCTTGGGTTACTCGAGAGCCATTTTTTGTCAATGAATTTGGTTCGCAAGCGCAAAGGATGTCGCATTACGTAAGCACAATTTTCACAACAAAAATCAATAGTGGTTTATCTTTTTTACTAAGTCCAAGCGTTTTATTAAGAGATAAAGTAAAGGATGTTGGCGATAAAAAAGCGTTACCAGCATTGGGTATGGGCGGCCGTTGTAAAATAAATAAAAGACTAGCTTTAATTGTAGATTACACTTTAATAGAAGGTTTAGGTAGGCCGCAAAACTTAGCCACTAAATATTATAACCCTTTAGGTGCTGGTTTAGAAATTGAAACTGGTGGCCATGTGTTTAGCTTAAACTTTCAAAACGCACCTTATATTATCGAAAATAATTTTATTGCCGATACACAAAAATCGTGGACTAACGGTGGCGTAAGATGGGGATTTGCAGTATCAAGAAACTTTAGCCTTTTTCAAAAAAAACGAAGTATAAACCAAAATTAAAAAAACAATTTAAGAGTATGGAACGTCAAGAATTTTTAAAAACTTTAGGTATTAGTTTTGCAGCGGTATGCGTTGGTTCGTGTATAAGTGCATGTGGCAAAAAAGATGATGCAACACCAGCAACCCCACCACCAGCGGGTACAATTGTAAGTGCCGATTTATCTAAATTTACAAGTATTGGATTTAAAGAAATAGTTATTGGGAGTGGTGTTAGTATTGCTATTTTCAGAATTGCAACAGGCGATACAGCTGCATCTTTTATTGCCACTCAACCTTTGTGCACACACCAACAAGGTGAGTTAAATTGGAAAACAGCCGATAATTTGATACAATGTCAGTTGCACCAGGCACAGTTTACCCAGAGTGGGGTTAATACCAGAGGCCCAAGCACTGGTGGCACAACTGCAAACTTAAAAACCTACGCTAACATTACTATTGCCGATGGTAAAGTAAATGTTAAAATTGTCTAAAATAAAAAACCTTAGCTAAAAAATACAAAGATTATTTTAAGGTAATTACTTGCTAAAATACAGTTTATTACCTTAAAATAATTTTATATAATTAAATAAGCATAGTAATATTTAACCCAAAATAGTATGTTTTTTGGTTTATAAAAGTGCTTCTATTTTAAAAGCAGAAAATATGTTGTTATTATGTTGTTAAAAGAGAAGGGTTATTTAAAATTTAGTGTACACAATTAAAAAATACGCAATTATATTAATTTTGAAAAAAATTTTATTGAAAGTAAACAAGAAAACTGTTATTGTAGCTTTTTTACAACAAATAAAACTTAAACTCCCAAATTTAAACCTATAAATAAAATAGGTATCAAATTTGATATAGTTTGTAAAAACATTTCAAAATAATTTTCACCAAAAATAATGCGTTATAAAAAAGTACTTTTTTTAAAAGATGTTTTAGGTTTTATGCTCACATCATTTGGTGGCCCTCAAGCACATTTAGCAATTTTACTAAACGATTTTGTAAAAAAACGTCCTTACATTACCGAGCAGCAACTAATGGAATTAAATGCGCTTTCGCAGATATTGCCGGGGCCAACATCAACTCAAACATTAATTGGTATTGCATATAAAGTTGGTGGTGTAGGTTTAGCCATACTTACTTTTTTAATTTGGGTGTTACCATCGGCAGCTATAATGTGTTTTGTAGCAATAAGTTACAACACCTATAAACTTAAAACTAACTTTGTTGATATTTTAATTTATATACAGCCCATTGCATTGGGTATTGTTGCTTATGCAGCCTATAATTTTGGTAAAAAAATTTTAACTACACAAGTTACTTGGGTATTAGCTATTTGTGCGGTTGCTGCAAGCTTAATACTAAAAAACGCCTACGCTTTCCCTATTTTAATTTTATTGGGCGGCATTGTATCATCGGCAATTGAAACCCAGCCAGAAGAGGATGCCTTAAGGGTAAAACTATTCACCAATGTAAACCCTAAAAAAGTAGCTTATTTTGTAGGTATTCTAATATTATTTGGGGCTTTGGGCGCAATTGTAAACCGAACATCGTTTTATAGTTTACCCATAAGGTTGTTCGAAAATTTTTACCGTAACGGGATTTTAATTTTTGGTGGCGGACAAGTTTTAGTGCCTTTAATGTTTACCGAGTTTGTGGAAATGAAACATTATTTAACCGATACCGAATTTTTATCGGGCTTTGCCATACAGCAAGCTATACCTGGCCCCACATTTTCGTTTACATCTTACTTAGGTGCAATGACTTTGGCAAACAACGGTTACAATTTATGGGGCCAAATTATGGGTAGTATTATTGCTGTATTGGGCATAAATTTACCTGGTTTTATCCTCATACTTTTTATTGTTCCCTTTTGGGATGATTTAAAAAAAATTACCAGAATACAAAAATCGTTAATAGGAATAAACGCCGTAGCTGTAGGATTTATGATATCGGCATTTTTGCTTTTATTGCAGCCTACTCAAATAAATTATATCAACATAGGCCTAATTGCTACAACCTTTTTAATTTTAAATTTCACCAAAATTAAAACCCCCTATATTATTTTAGGTGGGATTTTATTAGGGATATTTGTACGATAAATGAAATTATTTAAAAATTATCCCCACTTTTTTATCCGATAAATTTACAACCAAAGGTTTAAAAATTAGTTCTGCATTTTGTTTTGCTTTGCCTAAAATATTCATTTGCATAGCGCTAGTAAAAATCTTGTTTTCGGCTATTTTGTAAATATCTTCTACCCTATCTTTAACAGTATCAGAAAACCACATACCCGAAACATCATAAATTTTAGATTTTTGATGATCAAGTTTTGTATAACAAATTTCGGGCTGTGGTAAAAAAAGGGTTAACGAATCGCCAGTTATTCTAACATCATCTTTCTTAACTTTTGTAAGATCAATACAGGCTGTTACTTCACCCACAGCAACAAAAAGTATGCGTTCATCGGGCCAAAAATCTTTACTTTCGGTTTTATCAATCACATCTTTCATCGAAAACTTTACCAACTCCAACTTGCCCATTGTGGTTATTTTGGTAAGTACAATATCTTCGCTAATGGTTTGTTTGTTAGAAAAAAATTCGTGTTTGATTTTAAAAATACCGTAAAAAACAATCACTGCTGCAATAACCACAAGTGTTAAACTAAATAAAAAGCGAAAATTTATAAAGCGCATATTGCTTAATTTATTAAAGTAAAAAACTTAATTACTTTGGTATAAATGTATCAATGTCGTTTACTTAAGCAATATCTATATTCTTTTATACACCATATTGTACAATTTTTTAGGTTTGTGATTTCGAGGGTTTTTTCTGTTTAA
>REAS01000089.1 GCA_004294495.1 Sphingobacteriales bacterium | reverse complement strand
ATTAACGACGACAGTTCACCTCTGCTTCCTTTTAAATTTCAGTATTATTTTTTACTTATGCAAACTAACGGTTAACGACGGTAGCGGCATCCTTTTTTTACGCCGAATCTCCCCCTTCGGTGGTCGGGGGGATAGAAAAGTAAAAAAAGATACAGCGGACGGCGTGTTAAAACGCCCAAATCATAATCAAAACTATAGTGAACAATGTTTTATTAATCGAACTCAGGTTATAAAGACATTCAAGTTAAATTAAAAATAAGATTTAATTATTTGCTAAGTAAATCATTGATATTGGTTTCATAGTTCTTTTTTCTCTATAAACACTCTAAATTCATTCCACAAAAAAAGCCTCTTCTAAATTTTTTAGAAGAGGCTTATATTTTATAAACAAATTACTATTTAGTTTCTTTTGCTTTTTCTTTAGTTTTTAAAGCTTTTATTGCATCGCCTTCCATTTTATCTTTTAATTGAGATAAAATATCCATATCGCCAAGTGTTGATTTTTCGATAGAATCTTTCACTTTTTTAACTGCCGATGATGCTTCGCTTGTTGCTGCTTTTGCTTCTTTCTTTTTGGAGCTTCTTTCTTCGGCTGCTATTTCGGCAACTTCTTCTTCCCAAATACGAGCATGAGAAACAACAATACGTTTAGAATCCTTGTTAAATTCAATAATTTTAAACTCAACTGCGTCTTCTACTTTTAAAGTTGTACCGTCTTGTTTTGCCGAGTGTTTTGTTGGTACAAAACCTTCAACACCATAAGGTAAAGCTACAATAGCACCTTTATCAGTTACTTTAGTAACTGTTCCGTCGTGTATAGAATCTACTAAGAAAATAGTTTCAAAAGTATCCCAAGGGTTTTCTTCTAATTGTTTATGACCTAAGCTTAGTTTACGGTTTTCAACATCAAGTTCTAAAACTACAATATCTAATACTTCGCCAACTTTAGTAAACTCGTTAGGGTGGTTTACTTTTTTAGACCATGATAAATCAGAAATATGAATTAAACCATCAATACCTTCTTCTATTTCAACAAATACACCAAAATTGGTCATGTTTTTAACAGTTGCTTGGTGTTTGCTACCAATAGGGTATTTTTCACCTGCTTTTTCCCAAGGATCTGGCGTTAATTGCTTAATACCTAACGACATTTTACGTTCGTCTCTGTCTAAAGTTAAAACTACGGCTTCAATTTCGTCGTTAACTTTCATAAACTCTTGTGGGTTACGTAAGTTTTGAGACCAAGACATTTCTGAAACGTGAATTAAACCTTCAACACCTGGTATAATTTCTAAGAAAGCACCGTAATCGGCAACGGTAACAATTCTACCTTTAACTTTAGTTGCAACCGCTAATTCGGTATCTAAAGACTCCCAAGGGTGAGGCGTTAATTGTTTTAAACCTAAAGCAATACGTTTTTTCTCGTCATCAAAATCAAGAACAACAACGTTAATTTTCTCATCTAACGATAACACTTCACGTGGATGCTCTATGCGGCCCCAAGAAATATCGGTAATGTGTAATAAACCATCAACACCGCCTAAATCAATAAATACGCCAAAATCGGTAATGTTTTTAACGGTTCCTTCAAGTACTTGACCTTTTTCTAATTTAGAAACAATTTCTACTTTTTGGCTTTCTAAATCGTCTTCAATCAACACTTTATGCGATACTACAACGTTTTTAAATTCGTGGTTAATTTTAACAACCTTAAATTCCATTGTTTTACCAACGTAAACATCGTAATCTCTAATAGGTTTAATATCAATTTGCGAGCCTGGTAAAAAGGCTTCAACACCCATTATATCAACAATTAATCCACCTTTAGTACGGCTTTTTACAAAACCGTTAATAATGGTATCGTTTTCTAAGGCCATATTAATAGTTTCCCAAGAACGTTGCGTTTTAGCTCTTTTTCTTGAAAGTACCAATTGGCCATTTTCATCTTCTCTTTGTTCAACAAATACATCCACTAAATCACCTTTTTTAAGGTCGGGTGTATCTCTAAATTCGTTTACTGGTACTAAACCGTCAGATTTAAAGCCAATATTTAAAACAACATCTTTACTGTTTATAGTTACAACTACACCAGTAATAATTTCGCCTTTTTCAACAGAATTAAAAGTACCTGCGTACATTTCTTCCATTTTTTCTCTGTCGGCTTGGTTATAATTACCAAACATTTTTTCGTCGGCATCCCAATCAAAATCGGCTGGGTTTGCATCTACGTGTAATGATGATGATTTAATATCATCAATTGAGATTGAGTCGGCTTCTGATTCGAATACTTCTTTTTCTCTTTTCTCAGTTTCCTGATACTCCGCTTGTTTAGCGGATAATTCATTTTCTGCTACTAGTTTTTTTGCCATTAAATAATTTATCTCCTTTGTCCCTTTCTTTTAGGGACTGCAAAGGTAGAAATTTATATTTTTAAATAAAAACTTTTTTATTTTTTTTGATTGATTGTTAATACATTGGGTAATTATAATGCATTTGTATTTTCAACAATTATAGTTTTAAATTTAATTAGATAGTTTAAATTTTAATATTTATAACCAACGCTATAATAAACCTACAATAAACAAAGTAAAATCGATTTTTAGAAATATTTATACAACTATAATCATTTATGTAAGTTTGCGCTACTATGTTAGAATTTAAATTAGAAGGAGAGTTTATACATTTAATACAACTTTTAAAAGCTACAGATTTAGTATCATCGGGCGGCGAAGCCCAAATGGTAGTGTTAGATGGCTTAGTAAAATACAATGGCACAACCGATTACCGTAAAAGATTAAAAGTAAAAGTTGGCGACACGGTTACCTTCAACAATCAAACCATAAAAATTATATGAAACAAATTACCAGCCAGTTTTACAATATTTACTTTGATAACACACTACAAAGTTTAACTAATTTTTTAGCAAACAACACTTATTCTAAAATATTTATAATTACCGATGAAAACACAGGCCAATATTGCCTACCTGTTTTGCAAAGCAAATTACCGTTATTAACTACTTTTGATATTATTGAAATTACCCCGGGCGAAGAAAACAAAAACATTGATTATTGCATAGCCATTTGGCGAATGTTGTTAGATTTTGAGGCCGACCGTAAAGCTTTGGTAATTAACCTTGGTGGTGGTGTAGTTACCGATATGGGAAGTTTTGCGGCATCAACCTTTAAACGTGGGATAGATTTTGTGCAAATACCTACTACATTACTTTCGCAGGTTGATGCATCGGTAGGTGGGAAAACAGGAATTGATATTAACGGTGTAAAAAACATAATAGGTACTTTTGCACAACCAAAAACGGTAATTATAAGTTCTGATTTTTTAAAAACTTTGCCAAAACGCGAGCTTACTTCGGGCTTTGCCGAAATGTTAAAACACGGTATAATTGCCGATGAAGCTTATTTTAATAGCTTAACGCAGATTGAAGATTTAGAAAATATTGATGACGATTTAGTTTACCAATCGGTACAAATAAAAAACCACGTGGTTACTACCGACCCTTACGAACACGGTTTAAGAAAAATTTTAAACTACGGCCACACCATTGGCCACTCCATAGAATCGTGGAGTTTAAACAATCAAAAAAACTGCCTTTTACACGGCGAAGCCATTGCCATTGGTATGATTTGCGAAGCTTATTTAGGCAATAAATTGGTAAGCCTTAGCGGCGATGATTTGCAAACTATAACTCAAACATTTTTGAAAATTTACGGTAAATACGATATTAAATCAGGTATTGAAGCCCAACTTTTAGAAACTATGCGCAACGATAAAAAGAACGATGGGGGTAAAATTAATTTCTCGCTACCCAATAAAATTGGCAATTGCTTGTTTGATATTGCCGTAAGTGAAAAGGATATTTTGGAGAGTTTAGATTATTATAGGGGGGTGGTTTTAAATTAAATCGTTTGTTATTATAAAAACTTTAAATCTTTAAAAACTAACTCATGTTTGAGTGTTACGCCAAATTGTATCCACATAATGCACACATCTACATTTGCACTTCAATACAAAGACAAAACCAACTGTTTAAATAAAATACATTATTGCAAATTTAAACAGCAAGATAATGTCGCATTGCTTTGTAAATAATACTGCAAAATTAGTAAGATAACAATTTCCAAAACTTATCCTTGAGGATTTACAAAAGTTTTCAATCAAGGTAATTTCATTAGAGGAACAAAAGCCGTCCAGTAATTTGATTGACAAAATAATTGCACAAAAATAGCTAAGCGAAAACACCAAAGCTTATGAAACCCTAATTGATAAAATAGTTCACGAACTTTATCATTTTACAACAGACGAACAGAAATTAACAGAGGGAAACTAACAAAACCAGAATCTTAAAATATAGAATACAAACAAAGTTGGCGAGCCGAGTATTTTAAATGGATATGCGGGTTTCATAATGCCAATGGCAGTAGGATTTTATAGGAAAAGTCGATACTTGAATTGTAGTTGGTGTAAAAGTTAAATAATAAGTATAATTAAAAAAACTATAAGCTTTATAAAATTATTTTAGAGCCTTAACTCCGCAGACCGGCATAAAAAAGAAAGAGAAAAAGTCAGTAAATCAATGATTTAAAGACTTTTTTCTTCCTTAAAATTTCACTATATTCGGTG
>REAS01000065.1 GCA_004294495.1 Sphingobacteriales bacterium | reverse complement strand
ATTTTTTTGAAAAAGCAATTTTTAAAACCCAAAAACATATTTTTAAGCCATAAAATAATTTAGCAAACTGCCTAATATTAGGCCTGCGGATTTAAGGCAATAGTCAAATATATTTTCCACCCCACTTTTTAAACATAAAACCCTATTTTTGCAAAAAATATAATTAAATGAGCACAAACTTATCCGAGCAAGAAGTACAACGTCGCCAATCGTTACAAGAATTAATAAATTTAGGAATAAACCCATATCCTGCCGAGGCTTACGATGTGGATACGTACGCTGCAGATATAACTTCAAACTATCAAAACGAAAAAACCGCTTACAAAAACATAAGTATGGCAGGCCGAATAATGACCCGCCGTATTATGGGTAACGCATCTTTCGCTGAAATACAAGATGCCACTGGCCGTATGCAAATTTATTTAAAACGCGACGACCTTTGCCCCGATGAAGATAAAACCCTATACAACACCGTATTTAAAAAACTGCTAGATATTGGCGATTTTGTGGGTATTAAAGGCTACGTTTTTACTACTCAAACCGGCGAAATATCGGTACACGTTACCCAATTAACATTGCTTTCAAAATCGTTAAAGCCATTACCCATTGTAAAACGAGACGATGAAGGCAATACTTACGATGGTTTTACCGACCCCGAAATGCGCTACCGTATGCGTTATGTGGATTTAACGGTTAACCCGCATTTTAAAGAAATTTTTAAAACCCGCTCGAAAGTGATTAGCACCATGCGTAACTATTTTGATGCCCAAGGTTGGATGGAAGTAGAAACTCCTATTTTACAAGGCATACACGGTGGTGCAGCGGCAAGGCCATTTAACACTTTCCATAATACCCTAGATATGCCGCTATTTTTGCGCATTGCTAACGAATTATACTTAAAACGCTTAATTGTTGCAGGGTTTGATGGTGTTTACGAATTTGGTAAAATGTTTAGAAACGAAGGGATGGATAAAACCCATAACCCCGAGTTTACTTCTATGGAAATTTACGTTGCCTACAAAGATTATATTTGGATGATGGCAATGGTAGAAGACTGTCTAGAAAAAATAACCCTAGCCATTCACGGGAAAACTACTGTTACTGTTGGCGATAAAGAAATAGATTTTGCCGGGCCATATTTGCGCTTAACCATGTACGACTCTATTTTAAAATATACGGGTATTGATGTTTCGGCCATGACCGAAGAACAACTTTTAGAAACCTGTAAAACTATGGGTATAGCTGTTGATGCCACTATGGGAAAAGGCAAATTAGTTGATGCTATTTTTGGCGAAAAGGTTGAACACGAACTGATACAGCCCACCTACATCACCGATTACCCCATTGAAATGACGCCGCTTGCTAAAAAACACCGTACTCACGAAGGTTTGGTAGAGCGTTTTGAGCTTTTTGTAAATGGTAAAGAAATTGCCAATGCATACAGCGAATTAAACGATGCTATTGACCAAAAACAAAGGTTTGAACATCAGCTAACTTTAGCCGCCCGTGGCGACGATGAAGCCATGGCAATGGACGATGACTTTATAAGAGCCCTTGAATATGGTATGCCGCCAACCGCAGGTTTGGGTATTGGTATTGATAGGTTGGTGATGATGCTAACCAACCAACAAAGCATACAAGAAGTTTTGTTTTTTCCGCAAATGCGTCCCGAAAAAAAGGCTAAAGTTATTAACGATGAAGACTTTACAGCATTAGGTATCCCGTTAGAATGGGTGCCGGTAATTATAAAAATGGGTTTTAATAGTCCCGATGAGTTGCAAGCTGGTAACCCTAACAAAGTTTTTAACGACCTTGGTGGGATGCGTAAAAAAATGAAACTAGATATTGTATTACCAAGTAAAGATGAGGTAATGGCGTGGTTTGAAAAAGGGTAAAATAACCCTACGATTGCGAAAATAACTCCAAATTCATTTCCATAAAAAATCTGCTTTCTAAACCTAGAAAGCAGCTTCTTATATTTAGCTTAAATAATTATTCAAACCCTTCAACCTTGTAAACCCAAGCATAGTTTGATGGGTTATTAGCAGGGTTAATTGCCGGTGGGGTAATGGTTAATTTTCCGCCAGCAAACGATGATTTAACTTCAACATTTGAACCAACTAAAGTAACCTTGCCTGCCTTTTTTAAGCCAGTAACGGTAAACTTTTTATCAACCCACTCGGTATTAATAATGTTTAAAGTATTGTTTTTAACGGTATAAAAACGTTTTTGACCTTCGGCAGTTTTACCACGGCCAGCCCAAAGTTTGGTGCCGTAAATAGCATCGCCATTGGTTTTTAACCAAGTACCAATATCGTGTAGGCGTTGTTGCATTATTACAGGTATACGGCCATCGGCAGTTGGGCCAACATTTAAACATAAGTTACCACCGTGGGCAACCACGTTTATTAGTAAGTGAATTAACTCTTTAGATGATGAGTAATTATTTAGGTTTTCTACGTGGTTGTAACCAAAAGATGTACCTACGCCACGTATTTCTTCCCAAGGGTGGGCAGCCATATCGCCAACTGTAGCGCCGCCTTCAACCATGCCATACTCCGAGCTGTAATAACCACCGTGTTTGGTACGGGTATCTTTTCCCCATCTATCATTTACTACTACGGTGTTTTTAACTTTACTATCGTTGTATAACCAAGCTAAAAAGTTTTCGCTTTGCCATAATTTACTGTAGTGATCCCACTCGCCATCAGGATATATAATTTCGGGCTCGTAACGGGTAACTAAATCTTTTAGTTGCGGTATCATGTGCTCGGCAACGTATTTTGTAGAATCTGAGTGGTAAAGAGGATTAAACCATTCGTAAAGCGAGTAATACATACCCATGTGTAAGCCTTTAGCTTTTACGGCAGTAGTTAATTCGCCACAAATATCGCGGTGTGGGCCAACATCAACACTGTTCCAATTCCAACTTTGGGTACTTGGCCAAAGGGTAAAACCTTCGTGGTGTTTAGATGTTAAGATTACATATTTTGCGCCAGCATCTTTAAAAACATCGGCCCATTGGTTAGGTTCAAATTCTTTAGCTTTAAAATCAGATGCAAAATCTTGGTATTTAAAATCTTTACCATATTTTTTATTGTGGTAATCAACAAAAAGTTTGTTCACATCTGTTTTTTGTTCGTTAGGGTCTTTACCGCCGTTAATACGCATCCAATACCATTCGGCATATTTTGCATAAACGCCAATATCTTCGTTTGCTGGTGCCCAAGCAGGTACCGAGTAAACTCCCCAGTGTACAAAAATACCAAATTTGGCATCGGTAAACCAAGTTGGAATAGGGCGTTTATCTAACGATTGCCAGTTGGCTTCGTATTGTTGGGCAAAGCCACCAAAAGCTATCGTTACCAAACATAACGATAATACGTATTTACGTAAAAAATTCATAATTTAATTAATTTATTGGTTTTAAAATGGTTTTGTAAAATTGTTGATAAATTTACGCAATAAAGCTAAACAATAATTTATTGCCACAAAATTATTGTGTAATTATTGATGGTAAAATTTATATTAGCACATTAAATAGGTTGCGTTAACGATTGAGGCGGCATACTTTTTATCAATTGCCGGTGGCTTAAGCCACTGGCAATTGATAAAAAGATACAGCCGAAAGCGTGTTAAAACGCCCAAATCTTATTTATAAAACCATTTTTACATTTATTATGCTACAAAAAATTTTATTTTATTTATTGATTGTATGTGTTTTTGCTTCGTGTAAAAACAGCAAAAACTACCAATCTAATTTCACCAACCCTAAACTATTAATACAAACGGTTAAAAAACTTAACGATGTTGTTTTAGATAATAATTTTCCGCCTCCAATTGCTTCTCGTAATTATGCTTATGCCAATATTGCCGCTTACGAAACCTTTTGTGGGGGCAACAAAAACTATAAAAGTTTGGCTGGGCAAATAATAAGTTTGCCCGTTTTACCCAAACCAGATAGTAGCAAAACTTACGATTTTAATTTTGCAGCCCTAATAGCGTTATGTAATGTGGGCAATGCGGTTACTTTTCCGGCGGGTTCGTTAGATGATTATGTGGCCGAGTTAACCCAACTTGCCGATAGTACGGGTATGCCAAAAGATGTTTTAGAAAACTCGTTGGCTTATGCCGACACGGTATCCAAAGCGGTGTTAAAGTGGAATAAAAAAGATAATTATTTACAAAGCCGCAGTATGCCCGCTTACACCGTTACCAATAATGATGGTACTTGGATACCTACACCTGCCGCCTACGCCACCGCCGTTGAGCCACATTGGGGCAAAATAAGAACTATGGTTTTAGATAGCAGCAGGCAGTTTTTGCCACCTCCACCACACCAATTTGATGTTAAAAATAAAAACAGCGCATTTTATTTAGAAGTGCAAAAATTAATTGACGCATCGAAAAAACTTACCGACGAACAAAAGCATATTGCCTTATTTTGGGACGATAACCCGTTTAAACTTAATGTGTACGGACATGCCATGTTTAGCACAAAAAAGTTTTCGCCGCCTGGGCATTGGATGAATATTTGTGGCATAGCAAGTACACAGGCTAAGGCCGATTTTGGCACCACTTTAACAGGTTATACCAAAACGGCTATTGCACTTTTTGATGGCTTTATCTCTTGTTGGCAAGCAAAGTACACTTATAATACCGCCCGGCCCGAAACCGTCATAAATAAATACTTTGATAAAAACTGGTTGCCTTTTATACAAACGCCACCTTTCCCCGAATACTCGGCAGGGCACCCAACCATATCGGCCGCAGCTGCCGAAGCGTTAACTAGCGTTTATGGCGATAATTTTGCTTTTACCGATACATCGGAAGAGCCGTTTGGTATTAAAAAACGGTCTTTTACATCGTTTAGGCAAGCTGCAAGCGAAAATATTGAAGCTAGATTTTATGGTTTAATACATTTTAAATACTCTTGTACACGAGGAAACGCTAGCGGTAAACAAATTGGGGCATTAGTGGTTAATAAACTACAAATGAAAATTAATTAAGATTAAAAATTATGTTTTGGTACGAAGAAGATGTTAAAGGGTTAGAGAACAAACGAAATACTGAAATAAAACAACCCTACACCATATTTTATGGAAGTTCATCAATACGCCTTTGGCAAACTTTAGAAGAGGATTTTAAAGATTTAAATGCTATAAATTTAGGTTTTGGAGGTTCGACTTTAGCAGCTTGTGCATGGTTTTTTGATAGGATATTTGCACCCTACCAACCCGAAAAAATTGTTGTTTATGCAGGTGATAATGATATTGGGGACGGTAAAAGACCCGAAGAGGTATTTACTTACTATCAAGAGTTGGCTTTTTTAATTAAAAAAAAGTACGGAAATATACCTTGTTATTTTATTTCGCTAAAGCCTAGCTTTAGAAGGTGGAATTTAATTGGGAGCTTTAAATACGCCAATAGTTTAATAGAAAATGAGATTATAAAAAACAATAACAATTGGCATTTTATAAACATATTTGATGATATGATTGATGCGCAAGGCTACCCATTAAAACCATACTTTGATGATGATGGTTTACATTTAAGCACCGAAGGGTATTTAATTTGGAAAAAAGCTGTACAAGAAGCTTTTGCAACAACATACACTAAAATTTAATATTAAATTAATCTAACATAGTTAGCTTTAACAAAATGATTAGGAATTACCATAAGTGGTACAGTAATGCTTTAGAGAAAGAAATGGAGTTGCTAGTTTTTGGCTACGCAGGTGCCGTTGTTTTGTTTTTTCCTACACGAAGTGCAAGGTTTTACGATTACGAAAATTGGGGCGTTTTAGATAATTTACACGAAAAAATAAACGCAGGCCACCTGCAAATTTTTTGTGTAGATAGCGTAGATAAAGAAAGCTTTTACAGTAGAGATAAAAATGCTGAAGAAAAAATTGAACGACATTTACAGTACGAAAAATATATACTTAAAGAAGTTATTCCGTTTATAAACAAACAAAATACCAAAGCTTATAAAATTGTTGCAGGTTGCAGCATGGGTGCCTTTCATGCTGTAAACATAGCCTTTCGCCATCCAAAATTGTTTAATAAAGTTGTGGCAATGAGTGGCCGATACGATTTAACCAAAAAAATGGGCGATTTTAACGATCTTCTAAATGGTTATTTTAACGATACTATTTACTTTAATTCTCCCTGCCAATTTTTAGATAACTTAAACGATAAAAAAATTTTAACTGCCATACGTAAGTTAGATATTACCATAGTTATAGGACAAAACGATGCGTTTATTGAAAACAATCATCATTTTAACCATATTTTAATTAATAAAGGTATTAATCATAAATTTATTATTTGGGAACAAGAAGCACACAAACCGCCATTTTGGAAAGATATGGTGGTTTTGTATTTTTAGCTATATAATGTATATTTTTTAACATTATTTACCATTTAAGCCATTTAATTAAACACTTTACTACTATAAATATAATACTGACCTGGGGCTAAAGTTTTAGATAAAGTACCTGAAACGTTAATAACACTACCCGAAACAAAATCTATCCATTGGCCGTTTTGTGGGAATTCTATATTAGCTGTTCTATCTACCACATCAAAATTACCTACTACCACTACATTATTATCAGCACTTTTTAGGGTAATAGTTTTAACCGCTCCGTTTAAGCTGTGTTGTATGTTTGAGGTATTAAAAATATCATTTTTGGTTTTTAGTTTAATAAATTTAGCAAACATAGCATACAAGTTTTTGCGTTGGCTAATGGTTTTATAATTCCATAAAATAGGTTTTTTACCCGTACGTCCATTTTCATCAATAGAAATATCGTAACCCAATTCGCCAAATTGCCAAATCATTTTTGGGCCAGGTGTGGTAAACAAAAATGCAGCTGCCAACTCTTGTCGTTTTAAGGCGGTGTTTACATCTTTTACCGAATATGAGCCTGCTGAGTTACCGTATTTAAGGTTTTTAAACATCATACGTTCTTCGTCGTGGCTTTCCATATAGGTAATTAAACCGCTAGCATCGGTAAAACCGTGTGTGGTGTAAATGCTTCTCGATAAATCGGAGCCGGCTGTAAAACCCATCGTACCTTCAATAAAATTATGGTTTACGTTGTTCCACAGCATCATACCTTGGGCTGCCAATTCTCTTTCTTCGGCATCGGCAGCAAAATGTTCTAAAATCACATAAAAATTATTGGCGTCAATTGATTTCATATAATCGTTATAATTTTTCCAAATGGCAATACGGCTGGCATCATACTCGCCCCAAGGCCCAACTGCGCCACCATCGGTACCCGAATTTTTTTGTGTAAACCCTTTCGATAAATCGAAACGATAGCCATCAATTTTATACTCTTGCATCCAAAACTTAAGTACATTTTTTGTGAAATACTGGGTAGCTTGGCTTTCGTGGTTAAAATCGTAACCCACACTGTATGGGTGAGTTGCAACAGGGTTAAACCAAGGGTTATTGCTTGCTGGTTTACCTACCGATGCATCGAAATATAACTGTACCATTGGCGATTGCCCAAACGAGTGGTTTAGCACCATATCCATAATTACGGCTATACCACGGCTGTGGCATTCGTCTATAAACGCTTTTAAATTATTTTTTGTGCCGTAATATTTGTCTGGTGCAAAGTAAAACGATGGATTGTACCCCCAACTATCATTACCCTCAAACTCGTTAAAAGGCATTAACTCTATTGCATTTACGCCTAAATTGCTCAAATAATCTAAAGTATCTGTTAAGGTAATGTAGTTTGCTTTGGCAATAAAATCACGTAGGTGTAATTCGTAAATTACCAATTTGTTTTTATTGGGGCGAGCAAAGTTGTTGACTTTCCAAGGGTAGGGGTTGGGGTTGTATTGCATTACGCTTACTATGCCACTGGTTTTGCCAGTTGGGTATTTTTTTAGGTTTGGATAAGTAGAAACGGGAATAAATATATCGTTCCAAGGGTCTAAAACTTTTTGGCAATATGGGTCGGCAATGGTTAAGCTAGCATCAACTTGGTATTGGTATGCGTATTCGGTTCCGGCATCAAGGTTAACTACTTGTACCCAAAAGCGGTTGCCATCGGGTGTTTTTTTCATAAAATAAGCAGGTTCGCTAGTCCATTGGTTAAAATCGCCAATTAAATAAGCAAATTGTTTACCCGGTGCGTACAAGTTAAATATGGCCGATTTTCCTCCGTTTATAAATGTAACCCCATCGGTTGCGCCAGCTGGTAAAGCTTCGGTTACTACGGTTCCGTTAATTACAAAATCGAAACTCGAAGTTTTGGTTTCGCCGCCTGCAATTGCAGTAACCGAAAGTGTTTGTTTACCGGTTGTTAATATTTTGGCTGTTGCCGATATTTTTACGGCATCGTTTGCAGTGCCAAAATTTGTCCCATTTAGTTGTAAAGTTAAGTTTGATACTTTGGATGCTACGGCAACAACAACTAATTCTTCGCCTACCATTTGTATTTTTACAGTAGGTACTGCAAGGTATAGCGGTTGTGATTCGGGATTTGTAAACCTTACATTTAGTTCGTTTTTGTTGTAAAGTGGAAGATAAATATCGCTCCTATCGGTGTTTTTACCTTCTTTGCTACCATCGGCATTGCGAAAAACCATGGCTAGTTTTAAAATATTTTCGCCGGCGGGTACATTGTAAAACTGTTTAGGTGTTAGCGTAAACTTAAATTTGTTATTGCCTAAATTGGTAAGTTTAGTAACCTCAACAGGCTTATTAAATTCGCTACTTTTAACGTATTTCCAATCGTAGGGGCTGGTACTTTTATCGGTTATTACGCCCGTGTGTACAAAAACATCGCCAGCCAAATCCTTTAAAGCCGAACTTCCTTTAGTGGCATCGTAAGTAAAAGTTACGGGTTCGTCTGCGGGAGGGAAAGCGGGTTCGTAAGTTAATAAACCAGTTTCGGTAGGTATATTTACAGGGGGCGGTGTAGGTTGTAATTCCTCATTAACATCTTTCTTTTTGCAAGATGCTATAATAATGGTGATGATGATTAGGAGAGAAAAAAATGTAGTTTTCATAATGTTTTTTATTTAATTCCCCCTAACCCCCGAAGGGGGAAATTTAACGCATAATCTCCTTTTAGAGAGTAAGGAGAAAAAGCTTTTAGTTTATCAGGAGGGGTGCAAGCCTGATTTTTTACTATAATTTTATTTACCAGGCTTGATGCCCGAAAGCCCGCTGCCCGAGGCTAATTTCTTTAAGTTTCCAGCTTTTTATCGTGTATATACAAAACCGATATTGCGCCCATTAGCATAAAAATACCAGCTAGTACCAATGCGTAAATTGCTTTACCGTTATAAAATTCTTTAACTATTAAACCCCCAAAAAATCCGTTAACTATTTGTGGCATAGTGATAAAGAAATTAAATATACCCATATAAACGCCCATTTTTTTGGCAGGGATTGAGCCGGCTAAAATTGCATAAGGCATTGCCAAAATACTGCCCCAAGCCAAGCCTATGCCAACCATCGAAAAAATTAAAGTGTTAGGGTTGCTGATAAAAAATATTGATAATAAACCAGCTCCGCCTGCTGTAAGCGAAAATGCGTGGGCTATTTTACGACTGGTTGCCCTAGCAATTGCAGGCAAAATAAGTGCATAAACTGCCGAAACAGCATTGTAAATTCCAAACAAAATGCCTACCCAATTACCTGCATCGGCAAATGCTACAGATGTGGTATCGCCGGGAGTTACTTTGTATATGTGCTGGGCAATTGCGGGGCTGGTAAAAACCCACATAGAAAACAAGGCAAACCACGAAAAAAACTGCACCAACCCTAGCTGACGCATAGTTAAGGGCATATTAGAAAAATCGGTTAATATAGTGGCAAGCCCTTTGGGTTCTTCGGTATTTTCGGGTTCTTTACTAAATTTTGCCATTTTTTCGGGCGAATATTCTTTAGTAGTTACAACCGTATAAATTATGGTTGCTAGCAATATTACCGCACCCGCGTAAAACGAATATATAATGTTGTTTGGGATTGTACCAGCTACGGCTATTTTAGAAACACCCATATATTGCGACAAAATATAAGGCAAAAACGAACCACTTACTGCGCCAACGCCTATTAAAAATGTTTGGATTGAGAAACCGATACTGCGTTGCGAGTCGGGAAGTTTATCGCCAACTAATGCCCTAAAAGGCTCCATTGCCACATTTATTGATGCATCCATTAACATTAACATACCTGCACCAATAAATATGGGAGGTAAATAAACCGACAGTGAACCAGCATTGGGCATTATAATTAAAGCTAAGGAGGTTAGCACTGCGCCTACCAAAAAATACGGTCGGCGACGGCCAAATTTATTCCAAGTACGGTCGCTGTAATAGCCAATAATGGGTTGCACAATCATACCTGTAATGGGTGCCGCCAACCAAAAAAGAGAAAGATGCTCCACATCGGCACCAAAAGTTTGTAATATGCGAGATGCATTGCCGTTTTGCAAGGCAAAGCCAAACTGTATGCCAAAAAAGCCTACACTCATATTAAAAATTTGCGCTGTGGTTAGCTGCGGGCGTTCCATATTTTTAGTTAAACTATTATTTACGTTTATTAAAGCACATTATATAATTGGTGGCTCGTAAAAGCATTTTGGTTTTTAGGAAACTCATAAGGTTTATAAAACCTTATAGGTTAAAATTTAAATGGTTACACCAAATGTAATTGGCAAAAAGCGCACCAATTTATTTATTAAGCAAATGCAAAAAACACATCCTTAACAAATTTTGAAATAGCACCAGCAGAAATATTTTTAAGGACTTAAACCCAAAAAAATCCTACAGAAACATTTACTACTAGTGCATTAGGTTTTACTGCAACTCTAAAATTAATGTGGTTGATGCTGGCACTTCCAAAGTTTCAAGTATTGCAAAAGTTGTTCCATCAATCACGTTTTTAGCTGTTTTAAAGCCGCCTATTTGTTCATTAAATCTATTAGTTTTTAAATTAGTTACTTTGTTGTTGCTATTAACAATAACCATTACGGTTTTTTGTTTATCGTACCTAAAATAAACATAAACACCACTTTGTGGCACATACTGCACCAGTTTACCCGTTTGTAAAGCGGTGGTGTTTTTGCGGTAGTTAGCTAAAGTTTTTAAATAATTAAATGCTTCGTTTTCTTGGTTGGTACGGCCACTAGCTAAAAACTTATTGGTGCTATCGCTTGCCCAACCACCAGGAAAATCGGCTCGAACTAAACCATCGGGGTTCGAGAAATTTTTCATTAAAATTTCGGTGCCGTAATATATTTGTGGTATGCCACGGGTAGTAAGCAACATTGCCAAACCCGATTTATATTTTTTAATATCTTCACCAACAATAGAATAAAAACGGCTCATATCGTGGTTATCTAAAAAAGTTACGTTTCGGCTAGCGTCTTTGTAAATAAAATCGTTAGATAAAACGGTGTACAAACGGTTAACGCCGGTTGTCCAATCATATTTGCCATTTAAAACATCGTAAATAGCATCTTTAATTTGCACATCGGTTATGCCGGGTAAATTGGTATTAATGCCTTGGTTTATGGTATTGCCTTCGGTAAAATAAGCCTGACTAACAACAGTATTTACCAAGGTTTCGCCAAAAATGCTTAAGTTAGGGAACTCGGCTTTTATTTGCTTTGCCCAGCTGGCCATATATTTTATATCGTTATAAGCGTAGGTATCTAAGCGCAAACCATCAATACCTGCATATTGTACCCACCAAATTATATTTTGATTAATATAGTTTTGTACGTAGGGGTTTGCTTGGTTAAAATCGGGCATTGTGGGCACAAACCAGCCATCTAACATTTCTTTTTTATCGGCTTGGGCTACGTATGGGTCCATTACGGTTTGGTCTTTGTAGGTAGTTTGCGTGTAATTTGGCCATTGGTGTACCCAGTTTTTCATTGGCAAATCTTTAATAAACCAATGCTCAATTCCGCAATGGTTGTGTACCACATCTTTAATTACTTTTAAACCTTGTTGGTGAGCTTTATCCACAAATGTTTTGTATAAAGCGTTGCTGCCAAAACGTTTATCTATTTGGTAATGGTTGGTAACCGCATAACCGTGGTACGATGCATTGGGCATATCGTTTTCTACCTCGGGTGTTAACCAAATTGCGGTTGCACCCAACTCTTTTATATAATCTAAATGGTTAATTATACCTTGCAAATCGCCGCCGTGGCGGTAAAACATCGAATCTCGGTTTAGTGCTGTTTCCTTCATCCCCAATACAATATCATTGCTTTTATCCCCGTTGGCAAACCTATCGGGCATTAATTGGTAAATTAAATCTTGGTTGGTTACACCCTGTATGCGGTTTTTGTTGTTTTCTTTTTGCTTTAATTCGTAAATATATTGTAAGGGTTTGCCTTGGGGCGATGAAAAATTAATCGCAAATTTTCCGGCTTTGGCCGTTGCAGAAATCACTACATCTAAAAACAAATAATTAGGGTTTTCTACTTTGTTAACCTTTACCAATTTAACACCAGCATAGTTGAGTGTTACCGTTTTTTTGCTGATATTTTTACCATAAACTAATAATTGTAGGTTAGGGTTTTGCATACCTGTCCACCAAAACATAGGCTCAACAGCTTGCAGAGCTGTTGGTTGTGCGTATGTTAGGTTAACTATAAAAGATAGGAAAAATAGAAAAACTGATTTTTTCATGGTTTGATTTTTTTCTTTTTTTTCTTTTTATCATTATCATTTCCTTTCCGTTGGCTGAAGCCAACGGGAAGTGATACTATATGAAGGCAACGTTATATCTTAGTTTTATGAAACTTTCAATTGTCATAAGCCCGTTGCAATGGCATCGGAAACATCAATTCCCGTTGACTTTAGTCGACGGAGCATCAATTCCCGTTGACTTTAGTCAACGGGGAGGATTTTTATTTAAAATCCGACTACAATTTCCCCTCCATCATTTTTTATAATGATACTTTTACCATTGTACCCTTCTCTTTTTGTTGCGTCGCTTTGCGGATTAAATTTTGATATGGGTTCTAAAAACGATACAAATTCGGTTTGTGTATCCATTTGTTTTCCTGCAATTTTAACTGTTGATGTGTTACCAAAACCAGTTAACACCAATTTAATTTTGCTAAAATTAGACTTATAACTACCCTCTACCTTACCAAAAGTAACTGTTTTTTTTGTGGGATTGTACGTAATGCTGCGTTTATAAAAAGCCCCTTTTTCGTAATTATAACTTTCGCCATCATCCTCGTAATACACATACGAATTTTCAATATCGCCTTTAAAAACATGTATGGTTAAGGTATCGGTTGGCTTTATTGATGTGTTTTGCACCAACGATTGCATTGGTATAATACTGCTTCCTTTTACATAAACCGGTAATTTTTGCAAACTTAGGGGTACAATTTTTTCTTGGTTTCCTTTCTCGGTTTCGGCGGTGTATAAGTTGTACCATAAACCTTTAGGGAAATAAATTTTTCCAAACTTTTCGGTACTTTCAAAAGGCGCAACCATAAAAGAACTGCCGTAGAAATACTGGTTTTGAAACTGAGTATCGTAAACTTTGGCATCAAAAGTATTGTCTATTGCTAAAGTTCGCATAACCGGTTGGCCGTTTTGTGTGGCTTCGTAAAATGCCGAATATAAGTAAGGCAATAATTGGTAGCGTAGGTTAATGTAGTTTCTAGAAATTTCTAAAACTTCTTCGCCATAACTCCACGGTTCCGATGATTTGCTGTTAATAGCCGTATGGTTTCTAAAATAAGGGTTAAATGCCCCAATTTGAATCCAGCGAGCGTATAAATTTATTGATGGATTTCCAGTAAAACCACCAATATCCATCCCTGTAAAGGCAATACCAGCTAATCCCATGCTGTTCATCATACGTACGCCGGCTATCATGTGGTTTTCTTCAGACCGATTATCGCCCGTCCACATTGCCGAGTAGCGCTGTATTCCAGAATATGCTGCCCTAGTTAAAATAAATGGGCGTTTTTTCATCGTTTCAACTGCACCTTCAAAACTTGCTCTTGCCATTTGAATACCATAAACGTTGTGTGCTTGCTTGTTAGTGGCTTTAAAACCATCATAATCGTATAAAATGTTCGATGGCATTTTTTGTCCCCAAGTGGCAATTTCGTTCATATCGTTCCAAATTCCTGATACTCCTGATTGTGCAAAAAAAGCGGATTCTTTTTTCCACCAGTTTCTGGCTTTTTCGCTTGTAAAATCTGGGAAATGACACCAGCCCGGCCAAACCTGCCCAGTATAATTGGTGCTATCAGGGTATTTTATAAAAATATTGTCTTTAACTCCTCGTTCGTAAGCCGGATATTTGGCTTCTACTTTTATACCGGGGTCAACTATTACAGTGGTTTTAAAACCCATTCCTTCTAACTTTTTTGTCATTTCTAATGGATTTTGGAAACGTGTTTTATCCCACGTAAACAGCTTATAATTATCCATATAATGAATATCAAGGGTAATACCATCGGCCGGAATTTTTTTCTCACGCAGGGTTTGCGCTATTCTAAAAACTTCGGTTTCGGGGTAATAGCTGTAACGGTTTTGTTGGTATCCTAAACTCCAAAGTGGTGGCATTTTCATACGCCCAGTTAAAGCGGTGTACGATGTAATAATATCGGCCAATTGTTGGTGATAAATAAAATAGTAATTCATCTCTCCGCCTTGAGCGCTAAAAGAAGAAAAACGGTTGTTACTTGCCCCAAAGTTAAAATCGGATTGGTAGGTATTGTCTAAAAATATACCATAGTTAATATTGTGGTGGATGCCAATGTAAAACGGAATGGTAGAGTAGAGCGGGTCTTGCCCAGTGCTATATCCCGAAACATCGGAATTCCAATGCGTGTAGCCATTTCCTTTTCGGTCTAAATCGCCATTTTTTTCGCCTAAGCCAATAAAACGTTCGGCGGGTTGCATTTTTTTGTAAGTGGTAACTTCATCGCCAACGTACGATGTGGTTAAACCTAGTTCATCTTGATTAATAACCTCGCCAGCTAAAGTGTAAAAAGCTACCGAAAATGGCGTTTTGTAGATTATGGCTTTTATAGAATCGGTAGTTAAAGTAATATCATTATCGGTTTGTATAATGTTTACTTTGGTTTTAATTGGCTGTGCAATAACGGCATACGAAAAATCTTTATTTAAAACTTTATCGGTACGTACCCTAATTATATTGGGCGAGTAAACGGTTATTTGCGTTTGGGTATTATCCGTAATTACTGTGATAGTTTGCCCATCTATTGCTGTAGATTTTACGTTACCGATTGTTAAAACCTGACTTTTAGCCGTGTTAAAATTCATTACCAAAAAGGTTAATAATGTGGTGAAAAATTGAATACTTGTTTTCATATTAAATTTGTTTGCTTTAAATATAAATGATTTAGGCAGGTGTTAGGCTGCCCAATCATTTAAAAAAATATGCCGCAAAATTTATTGTTTTGTTAGTGTGTAAGTGCTTTCGGGTATGCTAAATGAAACTTTAAATGTGCCTGCTTCGGTTATAACAATATCGTCTCCTCCTTTTGATAAAACACCATCTTTACCGCCGTAATTTAAAGCCCAAGCACCGTTTAGCCTAAACTTTATTTTCCCTGTTTTTAAAACAAGTGTAACACTCCAAGTTTGGGTGGCATTATCGTAAGCCATAACTGTATCGTTATCCCAACCGCCAGGTGATGCATCGCCAAGCATACCAAAACTATAATCCTCAAAAGTAAGGGTGTTAGCTATAGTGTTAGCAGTAAGTTTTTGCCAGCCGGTTTTAGGTGCGGCAATATCGCCACCGCCAACGGCAATTAAACCATCGCTTGCACCTTTACCATATTCGGGGGGTCCCCAACTACGTTTAGTTACAATTTTAAACATTAAATTACCAGGGGTGAAATTAATTACACCAGTATAAATGTTATCGCTAAGCGGAGAAATTAAGCTCTCGGCGTTTGATGGATTCCAACCTTGGTAGGCACCAGGTACGTATAAAAAAGAGGTTAACGGAAATGGATTTACCGTCATATTTATTACATTAGAGTAATTTAAGCCAACCTTATCGTTAAGTTGTGATTTTAAACGAGCCTGTATTTTAGAATCAACCGAAACTGGTAAACCTAAACTTAACATTAAAGCATTAAAATCAATTACTTTAAATATTTTACTTAGCATTTTTGGCTCTAATATTACTTCTTTGGGCGTGGCAAAATTTGTACCCTCTACGGCAATTTGAAGTACGTTATTGGCAGCTGCATTGTAACCAAAATCGGTTTCGGTAAAATCAAAAGTAACTGCAACTTTATCGGCATCATCTCGTTTTAGATTTAACGTAGTTGCCGATGCTTTTAAGGCTCCCGCCGATTTTACATCTAAAACCGCTTGGGTTTCATCTTTTTTACAAGCTGATAATATAAACAGCAGCGCAGCGCTTAAAAGTATGAATTGTGTGAATAGCTTTTTCATTATTTTATATTTTAATGATTAATTAAGTTAAAGCAAGCATCGGCATAAAGCCAATGCTTTTAAAATTAATACCCTGGGTTTTGTTTTAAATTAGGGTTTGATACAATATCGGCCGAAGGAATAGGAAATAACTTACGGAACGATTCTGTACCTTTTCCAGCTTTTACACCGCCTTTAAATGGCCACAAATAACTGTCGGAAGTGTATTTATCAAAGCGAATCAAATCTGTTCTTCTTCTTGCTTCCCAATAAAACTCACGTCCGTATTCGTCTAAAATGTCTTGTAAGGTTATACTGTTAACATTGCCATTGGTATTGCCATAAGCTCTAGTACGTAAGGCGTTAAAGTAGGTTAATGCTTGGCTTTGGCTACCACCGCTACCTCCACGCAAAACAGCTTCGGCGTAGGTTAAGTTCATTTCGGCTAAACGAAATAATGGAAAATCGGTTGAGACTAATGTTCCATCATTTGTGCCACCTGCTGCACCGGTTGAGGTTACATTTTTAAATTTTGAAGTTGCTAAGCCATCGGTAAATGCCGAAATATCGTTCAACGTGATTTTATCGCCGTAAAACACAGCTCGTTTATCGGTTGCACCGCTTCTATCCTCAAATAATAGGGGGATATTTTGTTTCATACGGTTACCCACCCAGCCACCATTAGGTATGCCCAAGCTGTTGCGATTTATAGTACCTGGGTTAGTTGATGAATTGATAATAAATGTTGTACCGCCATAATTTTGAGATCGTATTCCATCGTAGTTTATAGATAATATTACTTCGGGATTGTTTACATTGTTATCGGCCAAAAATAAGTTTTTGTAATCAGGCTTTAGGGTGTATGACGAACCTAAAACTTTGTTGGCGTAAGTTATGGCTTCGGTATATTTAGTGTTTCCGTTACCTAAATAAACTTCGGCATTAAGGTAAAGTCTAGCTAATAATGCCCAAGCCGCTGCTTTATCTGCCCTGCCATATTCGTTTGTTTTTGGTGCGGCTAAATCTCCATCAATTGCCAACAACTCTGCTTCTACATACTTAAATAATTCGGCTCTTTGTATTTGTTTTGGAAATATTTTTCCCACTTCATCTGCTTCAGTTATAAAAGCAGGGTTGCCATACATATCCATTAAAACCCAATATTGGTACGCTCTTAAAAAACGGCTTTCGGCTCTAAATTTTTTAATTTCTGCTGCATCGGCACCTGTAATGCGTCTGCTTGCTAATTTGTCCTCGGTGCTTTCTCTCAAAAACTCGTTTGCAACCGTAATTTGAAAAATACTACGGGTATATAAACCTCTGTTTAATAAGTTTTCTGATGTCCAGGTTTGGTTGTTTAAATCCGGAATTCCAGGGTCGTTCCAAGCACAAGCGGCCTCATCGCTAGAAAGTTCTTGCAAGTTCCAATATAGGCGTAGAAAATCAGAAAACCCTGCATTTATCCCTCCTAAATCGCTACTTCCCGAACCGGTATTGCCCGTTAAAGCATAACTACCATAAACTTTAGCCAAAACTTGTTTGTAACCAGCTAAATCTTTGTACGCAACATCAGCAGTTAAATCATTTAAAGGTTTTTGATCTAAATCTTTTGTGCAAGCACTAATGAGAATGGCTACTATAGCCGTTAACCCAATCATTTTAAAAATATTATTTTTCATCTTTTTTATATAAAAAATTATTAAAAGCTAGGGTTGAAACCAAATGAGTATGTACGGGGGCGTGGGTATAATGTATAATCAATACCTCCGCTAACTTCGGGGTCTAAGCCTTTATATTTGGTTACTACAAATACGTTTTGACAGTTAACGGCTAAGCGTAAATTAGATTTGCTGCCTTTTATAATATTCCCTACGGTGTAACCAATGCCTAAATTATCCATTCTTAAAAATGAAGCATTTTCAACATAATAATCAGATAGGTATTGATTGTTTACAAAACCACTGTTGAAAATATCTTGGGTGGTGTTGCCAATAAAACCCGTTGGGTTTAATACATTACGCTCTACACCAAAATTTGACGCAACGTTATTGTACATATAGTTACCCAAATTGGCTCTTAATACAGTATTTAGGCTCCATTTTTTATAATCGAACTGAGTATTAAAGCCCAAAATTGTAGTGGGTACTGGTGATTTATAACGATATAAATCGCCCTCTGGGGTAATTTTTCCGTCACCATTTAAATCTTCGTAAACTCCCTCCAAAGGTTTACCAGCTTTGCTATACACTTGTTTGTAAACATAAAAAGCAAATGGATTATACCCTACCGAGTGTGTTTGCGCAGTTTGACCTGTACCGCCAGTAATATCTCCTACCAAAATATTAAAATTAGGGTCGGGACTTGCTGTTAGGTTTTCAATTTTAACTTCGTTAAAAGTAGCGTTTAAGCCTACACTCCACCTAAAGTCTTTGGTTTGTATAGGTTGGGCGTTTAAGCTAAACTCTACACCGCGGTTTTGTATGTTACCTACGTTTGTTAACAATAAATTGCTAAAATTACTGCCTACCGGGATAGGTATGGTGGCTAACAAATCTTTGGTTTTTTTGATATAAGCATCAACACTACCAGTAATACGGTTGTTTAAAAAGCCATAATCAATACCTAAGTTAGTGGTGGCGGTTTCTTCCCATTTTATATTTTTATCGTAAGCTAAAGGTGCCGACATATTGTAAAACTTATCGCCAATTTGGTATTGTGCTTCGTTACTACTTATGGCGTAGTTAGGTAAATAGCTGTAATTAGCTATTCCATCTTGCTGACCAGTTATGCCATAACTTAACCTAATTTTTAAATCAGAAAGGGCATTAACATCCCTTAAAAAGGATTCTTGCTGCACTCTCCAAGTTAACGATGCCGATGGAAATACTCCCCAACGTTTGTCTGGACTAAACCTTGATGATCCATCGGTACGTATAGAAGCAGATAAAATGTACCTATCGTTATAGGTATAAATCATCCTACCATAATACGATTGCAAGTTGTTGCGGGGTATATCAAATGGAAATTTTGGTATTGATGCCGTAAGCACACTTTCATCGGCCCGTAAACTCGCAAAATTTGTGTTTTTTGTACGGTTATCATAATAGCCATAACCTGTTGTTACGTTAATATTACTTTTAATAGATTTTAAATCTTTGGTGTAGTTTAAATAAAACTCACCAATTTTATTGTTCACTTCTTGTAAATATTGAGTTCGAGAACCTTGTGTTCCAAAGTTTTGAGCAGCAACAGCAGGTACAAAAACACCACCGCGGCCAGTTGCAATATCATAACCTAAATTAAGATTAGCTCTTAGTTCTGGTAAAAATGGCAGGGTATAATCTAACTGTAAATTACCAAAGCTTCGGTTTGCTTTACTGTTATCTTCTTTTTGTTTAATTAATGCTACAGGATTACGAGGCGCATTATTATTAATACCTCCATTAGCATCAACAAATTCAAAATAACCATCAAATGCAGGGCTATTTGTACGTACAGGTTGAGATGGGTCGAATGATAAAGCAGCTCCAACAGCTCCGGTATTTCCAAAGCTTGATTTAGATAAAGACCCTTTAAGGTTTAAATCTATTTTAAGATTGTTGTTTAATAACCTTGGGCTTAAACTAATTGCACCACTAGTGCGACTCAATTTATCATTCAATAATACACCTTGTTGATTTAAATAACCAAGCGAAACACGGTAAGGTATTTTATCGAAAGTACCAGCTACGCTTAAATTGTTATCGGTACTAGTTGCGGAGCGGTAAATCTCGTCCTGCCAATTGGTATTTGCTGTACCTAAAGATGCTTTTTGAGCTGGTGTTGCGTTAGGGTTATTGTTTACATAGTTTCTAATTTCATCGGCATTTAAAACATTTATTTGTTTACTTAAAGTAGAGTTTGCAACCTGCGAACTAAAATTAAAAGTTGGCGCACCACTTGAGCCTTTTTTGGTAGTAATAATAATTACCCCGTTTGATGCTCTTGAGCCATATATGGCTGTTGCCGATGCATCTTTAAGCACCGTAAAAGTTTCGATTTCGTTGGGATTGATTAAGCTTAGTGGGTTACCAGCGCCAGCTAAACCAGCTTTGCCATCTTTTTTTGTACCATCGGTAATGGGCACACCATCAATAACAATTAAAGGGTCGTTTGATGCGTTAAGCGATGCACCACCTCTAATACGAATAGTACTACCGCTACCCGGCGCACCACCGTTGGAAGTGATTTGCACACCAGCTACTTTGCCCGCTATCAATTGCTCGGGCGATACAATATTTCCATTTTGAAAATCTTTAGCTGTTACCACTGTAACAGCACCTGTTAAATCTTTCTTTTTAACAGCACCGTAACCAATAACAACAACTTCGTCTAAGGCTTTGCTATCGGGTACAAGGTTAAAGTTTACTGTTTGCGGAGTTTCGGTAATGGCTACCGATTTTTTCTGTAGGGTGTAACCAATAAATCTACCGGTAACGGTAACGTTCCCGAAATTTACTTTAACAATTTTGTAGTTACTTCTACTTTTATACTTTAAGAATCTTCATTTTTATAATACCTTTCAATATCTTTTTTACGGGCTTTATGCCTTTTAATCATCTGATTATGCAATA
>REAS01000189.1 GCA_004294495.1 Sphingobacteriales bacterium | reverse complement strand
AACATTAGTTCTTATCATCAACTTTTATTAACTTTACTCAGCAGCGGTTACGGGCAGACGGAATTCTATTTCCCAACCTCCACAAAGCCCTGCTCGTTGTACGCCATATATTTGACCACTCAAACTTGCATAAACTTTAGAGCTTTTCTAGCCAATTTTCATTAGATTTGTGTAGTGAAAAAAGACAAAAAAAATCATTTAGACTTCATAATTGACAAGCTAACAAACTCGATAGAAAATACTGTATCAGGTGACAGTTTTCAAACAGAAGTTTCAACTTTTACAACGAAAGACTTGAAACAATCCACCAAGAAAAATGGATGGCAGTTTAATTGGAAACAAGAACTTGCAAATAACAGCAGAGAAGTTTATAAACTGACAATTGTAAATAACCCAGACATCATTCAAGGCTTAATTAGTTTTACAATAAAATCTGACCACATTTATATGGACTTAATTGAAAGTGCACCTTTCAATCTTGGACGAAACAAAATTTATGAAGGTGTAGCAGGAAATTTGGTTGCGTTTGCTTGCAAAGTTGCATTTCAACGTGGTTTTGACGGGTTCTTATCATTCACAGCTAAGACAAAACTAATAGAACATTACGAGAAGACTTTAGGTGCTTATCATTTTGGAAACCACCTAATGATTTTGGAAACTAAAGCATCATCAATATTGGTAGAAAAATATTTTAAAAACGTATAATTATGGGACACATCAAAGAACCAAAAGGTGTAGACTTTATAATTCAGAGCCGACCTTTAACGAAAGCAGAAGAACTTGCTATAAGCGAACATATAAAAAATTACAAATTAAAAAATAGTAAACTTACAGACAAACCAAAGCGAATTACTAAAAAGCCGAAAGCACAACTTGCATAATCGTATTACGGCTTGACACGAAGAAATACGGCGTACAACATGGGGTTTTGCAATAGTTGGGCAGGACGTTTGTACAATCATCAGCAGTGCACATCCCAGCTTTGGTTCGGGCAGGACAAGCAACATTGGGCAGTAGTTCATAACATCATTATTTATATCTTTACCCAACATCGGTTCTGGGCAGACAGTTGGTCAATTCCCAACCATCGCAAAGCCCCGATACGTTGTGTGCAAGCGTACAGACCCGACCGTACGAAATAAAACGTTCCGAACCAATTGCATAAACCGAATCAAAAGCCGAACGGGTTTT
>REAS01000088.1 GCA_004294495.1 Sphingobacteriales bacterium | reverse complement strand
TCTTTAATATAATGAATATCAGTCTTTTAACCTAATTTTTTGTTGCTTATTTTATTGATTTTCAATCAAATATATTTTTTGTCATGTACTAAAAAAAAATGCTTATTTTTAGAGCGAACATAATTCCCAAAAATGGCGTATTTACACACCCAAAGATAGATTTCAGATACAAATGCGAAGCAGGGATGAGTGTATAGGTAAAGATAACCCTGTACGATTTATAGATGCCTTTGTAGAACATATAGAGCTAGCCAAATTAGGCTTCGTGGTATCAACGGTTAAAACAGAAGGGCGGCTATTCCTTGGTTGGTGTTTTACTAAACAGAAAAATAATGTATGCAGCGTGGTGGCGCACCAAGGCCTATATTTAGTTTGAATACCAAAGTTTCAAACTTTGTTTACTTAGCCCAAAGTCCAGTTCTAAATACTACCATAACTGTGAAACGGCTAAAACGGAAAGGCTACATCCCAATGCTGGAGATTTACGCAAAACTCAACCCATCAGTTTAAGAACCGCCGTACCTGCCGGCAGGCAGGCAGGTACGAGACCAGTACGTACGGTGGTGTGAGAGGGGCACTCCGTCAGTTTCTGGCGGAGCCGTTTACTCGATTACCAGCAGGTTTTCTTGTCGTCCGTTCTAATTGCAGTCCCAAATTGTAATTATTTTATCCGAATGTAAACTTTTAAAAACGTAATAGAGTGTCGCCATTTCGTTACTGTCTTTATAGTCTTTTACTTCTTTTTCAGGGAGAGCGTCTTGCCATAAATAGTCAATGTCAGAGTCGTCCTTTAAGTTGTAGTAAAATGAGTTTTTGAAAAACTCTTCACCTGTCATTCTTGTCTCCAAAGAGTTATAAAATGGTCGTGAGCCATAACCAATAAATTTACAGCAGTCTCCGTCAGCACAAGGCAAACGCCAGTCCTGCCAAGTTACCAAATGTGGCGTTGTCTTTTCCAACTCTGTCGTCTTTTGATTTGCGATGTCGCCAATTTGCAACTCATTCAAAGAAGGGTTTAGGTTTTTAAGTTGTCGTTTAAGTTCTGGAATGTGTCCGTCACAAGTGAAAATATCTCTGTCACGTAACTGTCCGCCTAATAGGTGTAGGCTCCCCAGTTTTTGACGAAGAACCAATTTTTATTCAGGGCTAACACATGTAAAAACTGTAAAATTATTTTCTTAAAAAAAATAGTATTCTGTAAACATTCTGTCACTCATAACGATTGAAGAGTCTCATAAAAGGCGTTCTTGAGACTCTTCGTTGCACTCAGAGTAACAAAAGCACATATTTTTTTGTTATTAAGATTGAAGCCAAGTATCTTATAATATAAATTAAAATATGTACCAAAATCTTAAATGAGTTAGCCCTGAATTTTTATTGCGCAATTCAAGATATGATTTCGCCTTAACTATAAATATAAATTTTGTGATTCAACTTGTTTGGTCAGTGCTTTGTGTTTTTTAACTACAAAGTTTATGGGCTTGCTGTTACAAACAACTACTTGCATGCCAGTATGCTAAGCTAACCCAAACTCGGCACTATTTAATAAGTATTTAATTTAATTCTGTTTCACTTTTTTTATCCTGAACCGAATTAATCAACCCTAAAGTTAAATTTTACTACGCCACGTTGTTCATCTGGTGCCGATTCTAATTTATTAAATCTAGCTCCTAAAACGGCTTTTTCGCATTTATAGCTAAGGATTGGGTCGGTAAGGGTTGAGCCACGAGCGGGTGCTTCGGCCGCAATAACAGTTCCGTTTTTATCAACCGTAATGTTTACTACAATAATGCCAGTTTTTTGTCCATCGTCGGTAATTTTTGGTGCAACAACAAATCTTCTTCCTACCAAAGATAATGCTACGCCGCCATTGCCACTTCCTGTTCCTTCGTAACTGTTGCTTAATGGGTCGCCTTCGGGTTTACCTTGGTTACCAGCAACTTTACCGTTACCATCTCCTTGGCCAGTTCCGTTATTTTTTTTGCCCTTGTATAAAGCATTTTGATTTATAACAGGCTTACTTTCTTTAGCTTCGGTTTTTTGAGTTGGCGCATTATTACTGCTGTTGGGTTTGGTATTTAAAGATACAGCATCCTCAACATCTTGGGTTACAATACTTTTATCGCTAGCTTGGGTTGTTGGGTTTTCCGTTGGTGTATTTTCATCGGGCGTTACTTTATCTGGTGCTTTATAGTTTGCGTTTGGCGCAACCGATGGTTCTTTAACACTCATATAATCGGTACCCATACCTTCATCAGTTGTGCCGTAATTTACGGTTATGCCGTCCATGCCAACCTCTTCTGGAGGGGTTTGGTTTTGAGAAATTACGTAAAACAGGCTCAATAATACCAATCCCACCAAAACACCAACCGAAATGGCAATGGCTTTGGGGTAATTATTATCGGGTTTATAATTTACGGTGTGCATTATTTTTTTGTTTCGGTAGCTAAAACCAGCTTAATTTTTAGTTTGTTGGCTATATCGGTAAGGTTTACCACGTTTTCTATGGCTATAGATTTATCGGCATACAAAATAACAGTAAGGTCAGGACTTGCCTGTTGATAAGGCAATATTTTAGCTTCTAATCCCTCGAAAGGCACTTTTTCTTTCTCCACAAAATATTCTAATTCTTTATTTATTGATACCGTAATGGTTTTTTGTGGGATAGCTTGCCCCGAGTTAGAGCGAGGCAAAAACAGTTTTACTACATTTGGATTTACTACCGCCGATGCTAAAAGGAAAAACAGGAGTAAAAAAAACATAATATCGTTAAGGGCAGAAGTATGCACCTCAACGTGTGGGCGTTGGCGTTTTCTTAAATTCATCTTTCTGGTTCTTCCAATAAATCTATAAACTCAATGGCATCGGTTTCCATTTGTAAAATTACCCTATCAACCATAATATTTAAAATGTTGTAGAGTACATAAGCAATAATACCGGTAATTAAACCCGTTGCCGATGAAATCATTTTTACATATAAACCTCCGGATATAGTACCTATTTCGATAATTCCTTTAACAGAAACATCATGGAAAATGGTAATAACACCAATAATAGTTCCCACAAAACCCAGCATTGGGGCAATACCAGCTATAATTCCTAAAATACTAATATTTTTTTCGAGTTTAGAAACTTCCAATTTTCCCACGTTTTCTATCGCACCTTCAATATCTTTTATTGGGCGGCCAATACGTAAAAGTCCTTTTTGCAACATACGGCCAATAGGTGTATTGCTGTTTTTGCATATTGCAATGGCCGAATCTAATTTGCCAGCTTTAATGTTATCTTTTACTTGATTTATTAATTGCGATTCGTTTCGGGCGGCTTTACGTATGGTAAAATAACGCTCAAAAAATATAATTAATCCTAAAAGAGCCAGTAAAGCAAGCGGTATCATTACCCAACCGCCTTTTAACAACAAATCGAACAGGCGGAGTTCTTGTTGTGGTGTTGTAGCAGCGGCTAAAGTTTGCGAAACGCTATCAACAAATGGTTTTGTGGTATCTATCTGTAATAAAAACATATTTTTAATTTATTTCTGTGGTGGTTTTAAGGTAGGCTTTTGGGTAATTACTATTTTGTATCTGTTTTAATTTTGTTTGCGCCGAATCTAATTGTAAAAACTTGGCAACGCTAATTTGTAGTATTATGTTGCTATCGTTTGTAATTAAGTGGCCATATATGCCCATAGCTTTTAATTTTAAGAGTTGCTTTTGCGCTTTTAATGGAGTTAAATTTTCGGCCACTATTATTTCGTAAGTTATAGTTGTATCTGGTTGGTTAGTTACAGCAGCCGCTGTATCAGTTTCCGTATTATCAAATTTTAATGGTATTTCTATTGCCTTAAACGGCGGAAAGAATACAAATGTTGCGCAAACAATAGCGCCTGTAAGGCAAACCAAAATAATTGCAATAATCCAAAACCAATCTTTTTTTTGCTTGGGAGTATTTTGGGGAGTATTTATTTTGTTTGGTTCTGGTTTAGGTGTCTTTAAAATGGGTTCATCTATGGGTTTATTAACCATTTGTGTTGGTGTAATTTCTGCTTCTACTTTAAGTTCAGCTGCTGTTTCTCTTAATATTTCAACTTCAAGTTCGGTTTCTATTTTAGGCTCAAGGTTTTGTTGTATAATTATCTGTTCTTCTGTACTTTCGTTAAGTAAAGCATCATCTAATAAAATTATATTTTGCAGTGGCTTTAAGCCAAAACTAGCTTGGTTAAAATAATCATCATCAAAACTGGTAAATTGTATTTTTTGATTTTGCAATTTAAACGAACCAATATTTTCTATTATGAAAGTATTCCCATTTATTAATTCTGCTTTTATATTTAGCAACCAGCTATCAAGCTGCAATTGCGCTTGTTGTAAATTAATAAGATGTTGTGCGCTAATGTATTGTGCAAAATTAGTATCTAAGGTCTCTGTTTCCTCAAATATAACATGCACCATTGGAGGGTAAAGTGTTTTAGTTTCGGTTTCTAAAAATCCCCTAAATTTTTTTAAAATAAGTGTACCAATGCTACTTAGCCCCATTTTTTGGTGCAATAATAAATATGAGGCAACAGATGAAGCTATTTGCATTTGGTAAAAATAGTTTTTTTTAAGTATTTAATAAACATTTTCTATTTCATGATTATTAAACCCATTATTGATTGAAAAATATAGGGTCAGGTTAATTTTCTGGGGAGAAGGCCATTAAGCAAATAATTTTTCTAGCCTAAAAAGGAAGAAATCAATATCGGTAACACCTCTTAAATTAGC
>REAS01000087.1 GCA_004294495.1 Sphingobacteriales bacterium | reverse complement strand
AATTCTTTAATATAATGAATATCAGTCTTTTAACCTAATTTTTTGTTGCTTATTTTATTGATTTTCAATCAAATATATTTTTTGTCATGTACTAAAATTGGAGAATTAAAAATAAACTAACACTAAGGTTCCTTAAAAACTAAAAAATATACCAAGAATAATAAAGCTATAATTATAGGTATAATCCATTTCATCATTTGGCCTGCACCTTTTTTATCTTCTTCAACAACTGCCTCTTTTGATGGACCTGGATTATCTTTATGCGCATTGTAATTAGTTTCTATAGGTTGGTTGGTATTATCCTCACGCTTTTCTATTAATTTTTTTTCGCTATCTGTCATAACAATAAGTTTTAACTTCATTAGCAAATTTATAGCCAAAGTATTATGAATTGAAACACTACCTGCCGGCAGGCAAGTACGAGAGCCGTACGTATGGTGGTGTGAAAGGTACACTGCGTCAGTTTCTGGCGGAGCAGACTACTCGATTATAGGCTCAGCGCATTATTTAAAGTTTGTCTATTTCTTTTTTCGTGAGTCCTGTTACTTTTATGATAAATTCAATGTTCATACCCTCTTCTTTTAAGTTTTTTGCAACTTTTAAAATCCCCTCGTCAAAAGCAGTGTCAATAACACCTTTCAAGTCTCTGTAAATTTTTAAACTGTTTTCATAATTGGCAAGTTCAGTTTGTCCAAACTTCGCGAGTTCTGCTTTCTCGAATGCTTGATTAAAGACATCGTCAGCAATAATTGTCGGAATTGTCTGAAAGTCTTCCAAGTGTTTGATGAAATAAAGCCATTTGTCTAAACGGTTTTCAAGTTGATTTTCAGTTAGTTTAAAATTTGGCATTTCAAGGTAAATGAAAGTCAATTTGTCGTAAAAGGTCTTACCGTTTTGATTTTTAAGTTTTATGGTATGAACAACTTCACTTTTTTCTGATTCTGTTTCGTAGTCGTCAAATGTGAAATCCAAAATTCCTATGCAATAAACTGCTTTTAAATTGTAATTCCATTCTCCTTTTTCCGCTTGTTCTCTAATCGGAAAAGTTGAATAGTAAATAGTTCTCTCCTTAAAATAGTTTTGCTTCGCTTTTTGTAATTCTACTATAAATCTTTCGCCTTTTTCGTTCTCGCAATAAATGTCATAAATTGCTTTTCTATCGAGGTCGGTTTGTCCAAGTTGTTCGTTATTCTTGAAAGTAAGGTCAACTATTTTGTCCGTTTGAGGCAATAAAGCGTTCAAGAAGTCAATAAGTAATGGTTTACTTGCTTCTTCACCGAAAATTTTTTTGAATCCGAAGTCTGTAAATGGGTTTAAATATTTTGCTTTCATCTTGCCGGTTGCCGTATGATTTCAATTACAGCAAATTTATAAATATTTTTCGTGTATTTGTCTAAATGTTCGATTTTGAAGTTGTTGGGTCGCATTGTGCCTAATGACCGAGGCTTTGTGCAGTCGGGGAATTAACCAACTGACCGCCCAGAACTGAAGCTAAATTTATAACTAAAAGCCGAAGCTAAGAACTACAGTTCTGCAGAATTCCGCCCGCCGAATATGAAACTTGGAAATGCAATGCCGGTGATTCTTTCTAAATCAAGCCCCAGTTGCACAAAATCACTGGGTGCCTGCTATATTATGTCGTAAGTAATTTATAAATCCCAAATAAAAGTGTAAGTAGTCTAAGGAAAGGAGGCTGGCATGCTTCCACAAGCCCAATTTTATCGACAACCATCACCTTAAAAGGTTAAAGAAAAGAAGCTATAAATCTATGTTGGATATTTACACCGTACTCAACCCATCACTTTGCGAACGGCCGTAATGTAGGCTCGCCACTTTTAGTACTGTTCAAAAGTAGATAAATAGTTTCATTTTTCATTTGATATTTAATCCTGCTGTTGGGCGTAGTGGAGCGCAGGCGTAGCCGAAGCCTAACTGCGCACAACATCAGGATTGGTTTTTTGTGCTTACATTTTTTATTTACAAAACACCATTAAATCACCTCAGCAACTACAAAAGTGCTACCTCCCACAAAAATAAAATCATTGTTTGATGCATTTGTTTTAGCAGCTGCTAAAGCATCTTTTACTGATAAATAAATATCACCAACTAAACCAAACTCTTTTGCTTCGGCCTGTAATTGTTGTGCGGGTTTTGCCCTAGGTAGGCTAGGTGCGCAAAAATAGTAAATAGCGTTTTTAGGCATAAGAGCTAAAATTTTATCTATTTCTTTATCATTTACCATTCCTATAACAATGTGTAGATTATTGTATTTACTGGTTTGTATGTTTTTTAAAACTTCTTTAATTCCGTCCTCGTTATGGCCTGTATCACAAATAACTAGAGGTTTTTTCTGTAAAGTTTGCCATCTACCATTTAAGCCAGTTAGTTTTTTTACATTTTTTAATGCAGTATATATATTTTCATCGCTTATAGCAAAGCCTTGTTTTTTTAGTTGCCTTACCGCCGATAAAACCGTTACAATGTTTTTAATTTGATAGGTTCCAGTTAAATCTAAGTTTAATTTTATGGGATCAATGTTTGGTATCTCATTAATTACTAATGCTCTGTAATTTCCTTCCATTTCATCAGAAATTAACTCAAATTGGTGACCAGCAAAAGTAATAGGCGCATTTTGTTCCTCGGCCTTAGCCAAAAAAACAGGTTTAGTAAGTGGGTTATACTCGCCAATAACAACCGGAGTTTTATGCTTTATAATGCCAGCTTTTTCGAAAGCAATTTTAGGTAGGGTATTTCCTAAAATATTAACATGATCAAAACCGATGTTGGTAATAATTGATAATAAGGGGTTTATGGTATTTGTTGAATCTAACCTGCCACCTAAACCAACTTCAATTACAGCAATATCAACTTCTTCGGTTGCGAAATATTGAAACGCCATTGCTACCGTAACTTCGAAAAAAGAAGGCGATAATTTGCTGAAAAGGTGCTCATTTTGAGCTACAAATTCAATTACGTTTTGCTTTGGTATCATTTTACCATTAATGCGTATTCGCTCTCTAAAATCTTTTAAATGTGGCGATGTATATAAGCCTGTTTTATAACCAGCAGTTTGTAAAATAGCGGCTAAACTATGTGAAACAGAGCCTTTGCCATTTGTGCCCGCTACATGTATAGTTTTAAATTTATGCTGTGGATTATCTATTGCGGCACAAAGTTGTATTGTATTGTGTAAATCTTTTCGGTAAGCCGATTCCCCAACTCGGGTAAACATGGGTAGTTGAGCGTACAGGTATTCGAGCGTTTGGGTGTAAGTCATATTTGCCGTAATATTAAAATTGGGAAAGATTAAAATTATACACTATAAATTTTTTGTTTTTATACTTTAATGATATTAAATCCCCACCTAAAAATTAACTAATCTAAATCCCAAACGTAAATAATCTAACAATAAAACTATCACAATTTCACAAATATTTACCTTATTTTTGGTAACAAATGAAAATACAAATAATAAACGGCCCTAACTTAAACCTTTTGGGTAAACGCGAACCTGGCATTTATGGTAACCAAGGTTTCGAAACATTTTTTGAAGTTCTAAAAGATAAATATCCCAATATTGAATTTCATTATTTTCAAAGTAATGTTGAAGGCGAAATAATAAACCAATTACACCAAGTTGGTTTTAGTTTTGATGGTGTGGTGCTTAACGCCGGGGCTTATACGCATACATCTGTTGCTATCGCAGATGCTATTGCAGGTATTAAAACGCCAGTAATTGAAGTGCATATATCTAACGTTTATGCCCGCGAAGAGTTTAGGCACCATAGTATGCTGGCCAAAAACTGCAAAGGAATTATTACAGGTTTTGGCTTGCAAAGTTATGAGCTAGCGGTAATTAATTTTTGTACTCAGCCGTAAAAATTTCGATTTTAAAAAGCGTTTTTCGTATCATTTAATTATTTTAATACAAAATACTTTTTTCTTTTTTATTTAGATTTTAAGGTTTTTTGGCATAAAAATAGTGTAGTTATTAGTATAAAAATCTATAAACTAATACTAATAATTATGAAAACGAAAAAAGAAGAACAAATGAAATCTAGCCTTCATGAGTTATTTTTAGATGAATTAAAGGACATTTATTATGCCGAAAATTTATTGGCTAAAACTTTACCTGAAATGGCCGAAGCTTCTACAGCAGCTCCGTTAAAAAAAGCGTTTCAAGGTCATTTAAAAGAAACTCAAAATCAAATAAAACGCTTAGAACAAGTTTTTAAACTTTTGGATGAAAAAGCCGAAGCAAAAAAATGCGATGCTATGGAAGGTTTAATTAAAGAAGCTAAATCTTTAATTAAAGATAACGAAGCCGGCTTGACTCGCGATGTTGGCATAATAATTGGAGCACAAAAGGTAGAACACTACGAAATTGCAGCTTATGGAAGTTTAGCAACGTTAGCCGATCTTATGGGTCACACAGAAGTTAAAGTTCTTTTAGGCGAAACTTTAATAGAAGAAAAAGCAACTGATGAAAAATTAACAGAAGTAGCCTTAAATTTTGTTAACGAAAAGGCTGCCGCCGAATAATATTGATTATCACATTAAAATACATCAACCACCTATGTTGAACGAAAAAACCGGAATTTATTTTCGGTTTTTTTTATGGTTAAATTTTGAAAAAAAGTTTTATTAACTAGTGTCAGAACGGAAACCCCTGAATTTTCTCACAAAACCCAAAAACCTGAAATTTTCACAAATGTTTAGCTTGGGTTATCACAATAAATTTTTCTGAGTGATAATCGTTGCCCAATTTATGGCAATAAAAGGTTGATTTTGTTGGTTTTAGGCTACTATAGGGCACACCT
>REAS01000086.1 GCA_004294495.1 Sphingobacteriales bacterium | reverse complement strand
TATTCAAATATGGATTAGATTATCTTTCAAAATTTCTTCTGACGGGCTTTAAATCATTAGAAAACAATTTGTTTAGCTTTTTGTCATGTACTTAAAAAAGTTTGTTAAAATATTTTAGTGTAAAATTACCAATTTAACTATGCACTTACTTATTTTTTGAATTAAAACTATATTGTAAACTTAACCTACCAATTAAATTTATAAAAGTTTCTGAAGAATTATCATCAGGTATACCAACAGCCAAACCTGTTTGCGCACTAATTTTATATTTGTTTAAATTATAACTAATAATTCCCACAGGCTCTACACTATAAACCGAAAAATTGTTACCAACATATCCATTTTCTAAATTTTTTGGATAGTGGTGAGTAAAATTGGTGTACCTGTTATATACAAACCGACTTGCCAAACCTATTTCTAAATCATTAATTAAAAGAAGCCCTGTAAATTGATAAAACGCACCCCAGTAATTGCTATTGGTTTGAACACTACTATATCCACCCGAACTTGGTTTGCCTGTAAATGAAATTGATTCAGAATAATATCGCATAAAATTATCTGATTTTGTTAACGAGAAACCAAACGAATTTTCGAAGTGAAAATCGCTGGTAGTTGTTTTAAAAAAACCTACACCAAGCGAAAATGAGTTGTCGTTTCTTACCGATGTAAACTCATTATCACCCATCCATTTTCGACCATAAGTACCAACATTTGCGGCAGCTGATGCAAAAACCAAAATCCGGTTATTTATTGAATAAGAGCCATGTATATCTAATCCTCTAAATATGCCAACCGAAACTTTAAATTGTTTAGCATTACTGTGTGTTGGCTGTATTAACGCATTGGGTATAAAATATCCTTTTTGTGCAAATAAGCAAAATGAATGACAATTGATAAATATTAGGGTAAATAATCTAAAAATAATTTTCATTTTGCTTATTTAGTTTTAAAAATTAAGCTAAAATACAATTTTTACCTTTTGTAATACATTACAATAGATGCTTTTGCTAAGGTTGCACCGTTTAGGTAATAACCTACCAAAGCTGGGTTGGCAGTTTTATCTAAGCCTAATTTATCGGTTTTTAAAGCAAAAACGGTGATTACATATTGGTGAAAACCGTGACCTTGGGGCGGACAAGGGCCACCATAACCAGCTTGGCCAAAATCGGTATTGCTTTGTATGGCACCTGCTGGGGCAAGGTTTAAAGCTAAATTACCAGCCGCTTGTTTTAAGCCTGTTTGGTTTGCTGGTATATCAAAAATTAACCAATGCCACCAGCCACTACCTGTGGGCGCATCGGCATCGTACATGGTTACGGCAAAACTTTTTGTGCCTTCGGGGGCGTTTGCCCAACTTAATTGTGGCGATTTGTTATCGCCTGTACAGCCAAAACTGTTAAATACCTGTTCGTTAGTGGCTTGTCCACCAATATCGGTACTTTTTAACGTAAATGTTTGTCCAAAAGTGGTTGCCGTTAATAAAATTATGCCACTTAATATTAAGATTACTTGTTTCATTTTGTGTTTTTTAAGTTTTGTTTCAACTGTTTTAATTCTGAAAATGTTTTAAATTAAATTGGATTATTTTTTTTTTAAGCTGGTTTGCGTTAACGATTGAGGCGGCATCCTTTTTATTATCACTTGCCGTGGGCTTAAGCCCACGGCAAGTGATAATAAAAAGATATAGCCGAAAGCGTGTTAAAACGCCCAAAGTATATTTTATCTGTTATGCTTTTGTAAATAGTTTTCGTAAATAATAAACAGGTACACCTAAAAGTACAATGGCTAAGCCCCAACCGCAGGTACTTGTTTTGTATATTAATAAAACCACACAAATTGCACCAGCCATAATTATGTATAAGGCGGGTAAAACCGGGTATCCAAAGGCTTTATAGGGCCGTGGTAGGTTAGGTTGCGTTTTTCTTAAAATAAAAATCCCAGCAATGGTTACAATGTAAAACAACAATGCCGAAAATGTACAATAATCTAACAACTGGCCATAACTGCCCGATAAACATAATACCGATGCCCATACCGCTTGAATTATGAGCGCAAAACCGGGTACACTGTGTTTGTTAAGTGTGGCTGCTTTTTTAAAAAATACGCCATCTTTTGCCATTGCGTAAAACAACCTAGACCCCGCCATAATTACCCCATTATTACAGCCAAACGTAGATACCATAATTAACAAAGCCATAATTTTTACAGCCAAAGCGCCAAAAATTACCGATGCGGCGGCAGTGCCTACTCTATCTAAAGAGGCAAACATTATGCCTCGGTCTATAACATTTAGCCCGTCGGGTATGCCTTTTACAGGTAGTACCATCATATACGCTACGTTTGCTAAAATGTATAAAATGGTAACTATTAAGGTACCTAAAAACAAGCTTAGCGGGATATTTTTTTCGGGGTTTTTTACCTCGCCAGCTGTGTAGGTAATATTATTCCAAGCATCTGAAGAAAATAACGAACCTACCATAGCCCCACCAATTGCGCCAAACAAAACGGTACCGCTTAATAATGTGCGGGTTATGCTACCATCGGCATTTTTTACGGTTTGGTAGGGTGTCCATAAATCGGCCATATTGGCTTTAAAAGAATCGCTGTTAAAGCCAACATAAATACCCAAAATTATTAAACCTAACAAAGCTAAAATTTTAGCAATTGTAAATACAGTTTGTAATATTTTGGCATTTTTTACACCTTTAAGGTTTATAAAAGTTAAAAAAGCAATTAGTGCCAGCGCTAATAATTGGGTGTGGTTTACACTAAAACTCCCCAAAGAAAAAAGAATATTTTTTTCGTTAAAAAACGGAATTAACTCGGCAGTATATTTTGCAAAGGCAATGGCAACGGCGGCTATTAAACCAGTTTGTATTACCATAAAGGTTGTCCAGCCAAAAAGGAAGCCAACAATTGGGTTGTATGCTTCTTTTAAGTAAACATACTGGCCGCCAGCTTTGGGCATCATTGCGGCTAATTCGCCATAACTTAAGGCGGCAATTAGTGTTAAAATACCTGTAAATAACCATATTGCTAATATTATACCGGGCGAGCCTACGGTACGGGCCATATCGGAGCTTACTAAAAATATGCCCGAGCCTATCATAGATCCTGCAACAATCATTGTAGAATCTAAGAGGCGCAGCTCTCGTTTCATGGTAATGGTTTGTGTCATATATTATAGTTTGATAAATTTTCAGTCGAAATTTAAAAAAAAAACCGATACTATTTGTAAAACAGTATCGGTTTTTTTGTAGTAATTTTTAATAAACCGTATTTGTGTTGAAAACTTATAATTTATCCGAGTTTTGCTTTTAAATTTTCGTCGATTGCATTTAAAAAATCTTGCGTATTTAGGTATTGCTCGGTTGTGGGTTTATTACCGTGAATGCAAACCGCTAAATCTTTTGTCATTTTACCGCTTTCTACGGTTTCTATACAAACTTGCTCAAGGGTGTGGCAAAAATCAATTAGGGGTTGGTTATTATCTAATTTACCTCTAAACTCTAAACCTCTAGTCCAAGCAAAAATTGATGCAATTGGGTTAGTTGATGTTGGTTTACCGTTTTGATGGTCTCTGTAATGGCGAGTTACTGTACCGTGAGCCGCTTCGGCTTCCATAGTTTTGCCATCGGGAGTTATCAATACAGATGTCATTAAACCTAACGAACCAAAACCTTGAGCTACGGTGTCTGATTGTACATCGCCATCGTAGTTTTTACAAGCCCAAACAAAGTTACCGTTCCATTTTAGTGCCGATGCTACCATATCATCAATTAAGCGATGTTCGTAGGTAATGCCAGCTTCGGTAAATAAAGTTTTAAATTCTTCTTGGTAAATAGTTTCAAAAATATCTTTAAACCTGCCGTCGTATTTTTTTAGGATGGTGTTTTTTGTTGATAAATATAAAGGCCATTTTTTGCTTAATGCTTGGTTAAAACAAGATTTGGCAAAGCCGATGATACTTTCGTCGGTATTGTACATAGCCATAGCAACGCCATCGCCTTTAAAGTTATACACTTCAAACTCTTGTAAAGTGCCATCTTCGCCTTCAAATTTTACAGTAAGTTTTCCTTTTCCTTTGGTTACAAAATCGGTAGCCCGGTATTGATCGCCAAATGCGTGACGGCCTATGCAAATTGGGGCTGTCCAGTTAGGTACTAAACGAGGTACATTAGCCATAACTATGGGTTCTCTAAAAACTGTACCATCTAAAATATTACGGATAGTACCATTTGGCGACCTCCACATTTGTTTTAAGCCAAATTCTTTTACACGGTCTTCATCGGGTGTAATGGTAGCGCATTTAATACCTACGCCGTATTGTTTTATTGCATTTGCAGCATCAATGGTAACTTGGTCGTCGGTTTCGTCTCTAAACTCTATTCCTAAATCGTAGTATTTAATATCTAAATCTAGGTACGGAAATATTAATTTATCTTTAATAAATTTCCATATAATACGAGTCATTTCATCACCATCTAACTCAACAACAGGGTTAGCTACTTTAATTTTTTGCATTGTAAAATAATTTTTTATTAGGTTTTTAAGGCTGTAAATATAAACTTTTGATTTAAAAATTAGGTAAAAACCTGAGTCCGATTAATAAATACTGTTTTTGTAATGATTAGGGCGTTTTCACACGCCGTACGCTATATCTTTTATCCCCCTAGCCCCCAAAGGGGGAATTTAACGTTTTCCCCCTTTGGGGGTTAGGGGGATAAAATAAGGATGCCGCTGCCGTCGTTAACCGTTAGTTTGCATAAGTAAAAAATAATACTGAAATTTAAAAGGAAGCAGAGGTGAACTGTCGTCGTTAATAAGTT
>REAS01000108.1 GCA_004294495.1 Sphingobacteriales bacterium | reverse complement strand
TTAAACAACAGACCTAGAAAAAGATTTGGTTTTTTATCTCCAAATGAGATTTTTTCGCTAAAATTGGACTTGTTGCATTTATCACTTGAATCCGCCAACCAATTTAATAATCCATTTTTAAAACCCAAAATCTTACCTACTAATTTACCAAAAATGTTCAGCATTTCGCCAACTGTTTTTTTCAAATTCTTAAAATTTAGCATAGTAGGGTTTTCGGGTATATTTATTGATTTTGGCATAACTTACTTATTAAAACAAAAACTAAACGTACCTAAATACGTTGCAAACTCAACAGGTTTTGTATTTGCAACCCTAAGTAACTATTATTTAAACCGCATTTGGACATTTAAAACTACCCAGGTAAACGCATTTATACAGTTCGAAAAGTTTTTTATTATTTCCCTAATTGGCCTTATTATAAGCAATACGCTAATTTATTTGCTTAACGAAAAACTAAAACTAAATTTTTGGCTGTGCAAAATTTTGGCAATTGGGCTGGTATCATTCTTCAATTTTTTTGCAAATTATATCTATACCTTTGCGGCATAATAAAAACCTGTTAATGTTAGCAAATTTTAAGCGTTTAATTTTACAAAATACTACCCAAAGTGTACTGTTTATATTTTTAACACTATGGTTTTTGTTAAACTTAATACAAGCCAAATATACTGGTTTACACGCCGATGAAGCTTATTACTGGCTATTTACCCAGTTTTTAGAATGGGGGTATTTCGATCATCCACCAGCGGTAGCCATATTTATAAAGGGTGGCAGTTTTATAAACAACACCTTAGGTTTACGTTTATTTACTTGCATAACTAATGCGGCATCGGTTTATTTGTTGTGGCTTATAATCAAAAAATACCAAGCAAATAGCTGGGTTTTTGTAACTTTATTTAGCTCGGTTTTACTGTTTCATATTTACGGTTTTATAACCACACCCGATGCCCCACTTTTTTTCTTCGCCGTACTGTTTTTATACGTTTACCAAAAGTATTTATTAAACAATAAACTACTTATAGCTATACTGTTAGGTTTAATTGCCGCCGCTTTATTGTACAGTAAATACCACGGTATTTTATTGCTGTTTTTTGTGTTATTATCTAATATTAAACTGTTTAAACTGCCATCATTTTATGTTTTAATTGCGGTTACCCTGATTGTTTTTGCCCCACATATTTACTGGCAATACCAAAACAATTACCCCAGTTTGCAATACCATTTATTTGATAGATCGGTAAAGCCTTACGAGTTAAATTTTACAACACAATACCTGTTAGATTTTGTTTTAATGTGCGGCCCACTAACCGGTTGGTTACTAATTTACAGCAGTTTTAAGCAAAAAATCAATAACGATGTTTTTTTACGAAGCCTTAAATTTGTTTTTTACGGCATTTTTATTTTCTTTTTTATAAGCACTTTTAAAGGCAACACACAAGCACATTGGCCATTAATAGGTTTTATTCCAATAGTTATTTTAGCCACAATCGGCCTTAGCCAAAACCAAATATTGTGGCACAAAAAATGGCTTAAAGTTTTGTTTATTATTAATATTTCACTTATTATTTTATGTAGATTGTTTATTGTTATCCCATCAAAAGCATTAAATAGAATAGAGTTTATTGCCAATTTTAACAGTTATGATGTTTGGGCACAACAAATTAAAAGTTACGCAAAAAACTACCCAGTAATATTTTTAGATGGTTTTCAAAACCCATCGTTATACAACTATTACACCCAAAGTACCAAAGGCTTCGATTACGATTCGTACACTTACCGCAAAACACAGTTCGAAATTTTTCCCTTAGAAGATAGTATACGAAACCGTAAAGCGTATTTTATAGAAACAAAATCGCACCAAAACCCACAGCAAGATACAATAGAAACTATAAAAGGTGTACATTATGGTTTATGGATAGATAGTGTGCGTATGTACCAAAAAGTTAACTTTACGCCCTTACATCCAGCCAAACAATGGAGCGTTAATCAAACCAAAACATTGGTTTTTAAAATAAAAAACCCGTATAACCAAGCTATTAATTTTGGTAATAAGGGGCAAAAATATATTATTAGTTTAAGGTATGTAGTACAAAATTACGAAGATATTTTTTTATTAAAAGAGGTAAACAACGCCCAATTTAATAACCTAACCCTGCCTATTGGCGAAACAAAAACCATTGCTATAAAAATTACAGCACCTAGTAAAGCAGGTAATTATAAATATTTTATATCGCTAAAAACCCAACCATTTGCTGGTAGCAGAAATAGCCCTATGTTAGAAATGAATGTTAATTAAACCCAATGAAATTGAATATTAAAAAAACCCTAATAATTATTTTTTTTCTCGCTTTAGGCGGATTTAAGTCGCATGCACAACGTTTAGAAGCCAGTTTAGATTATTTTGGCTTTGCCGATAACCGCGAATATGGTGCAAGTAATAGGTTTTCGCAAACCATATTCGGCAACCGTTTTTCGCCCGAGATTGGTTTAGGGTTAGATAGTGTAAACCATTTTAGAGTAGGTTTTAATGCTTTATACGAGTTTGGTAGCAAGGGGTTTAACAAAGTAGAACCCGTGATTTATTACCGCAACTCCAAAAATAATTGGAATTTTTATGTAGGTGCTTTTCCCCGCCAAAACCTGTTAGACGATTACCCACGCCCATTATTTAAAGATACCCTAAACTATTACCGCCCCAATGTTGAGGGTATGTTGTGGAAATTTGAAAACAAACACGGCAAAGAAACGATGTGGATAGATTGGACAAGCCGCCAAACCAATTTGGATAGAGAAACGTTTTTATTTGGCCTTTCGGGTGTGGCAAATTTTGGTAAATTTTACTTTTCGCATTACGGTTATATGTTTCATAATGCGGGGCCTGCCATTGCTATACCAGGCGATAATTTGCAGGATAATGGTGGAGCTATATTTAAATTCGGAATAAACTTATCTAAAAAAACATTTTTAGATTCGTTAAATATTTCGGCTGGAAGTTTTACTTCGCTAGAGCGTACCCGTGGCGTTACTAATTTAGAAACCCCAACAGGTTTGCTGGTAGATGCTTATGCGGCCTACAAAAAATTTAGTATTACCAACTCGTTTTATACAGGTAAAAAACATAACTCTATTTACGGCGACCAATTTTACACCGCAAATACCTATAACCGTTTAGATTTAGGTTGGCAATTTATAAACTACTTAAACGTACAGGGTAAATTTGTAGCTACCTTACATTTTGCCGATGGTGTTATTGATAACCAACAAGCTTTTACTTTGCGTTACCATGTTATAGGCAGTAAAAAAATTAAGAAATTTTTAAAATGAACACCATAAATTTAACGGTAAAACATATCCTTTAGAGAAATAGAACTGCCAAATTACGGAAACGTTTTAATTGGTATAACCGAGTTAAATAGCTTATTGATAAACGATAAAGGTGGCTACGCATCAACGGAAGCCAAAGAAATTGATCAACAAATTTATTACTTTGTAGAACCCGAAGAGTTGCTTTTGCCTGAAGAGAAATTGATTAGGCTGGTAGTAGAGCAGTGTATTTGAGGTGGTGGGGTGCTTATGAAATTTATAAATTTTACACCTCTGGCAACTTTGCCACAGGCCTACCATTTACGGCCTCGCTAACCAAATAAGCCATAAATTTAGAAAACGCTGCAATATCAAATTTAACGCTGGCTTGCTCCAAAGCATCCATATATTCGGTACGTTTTTGTACTGGAATAACCGTCCAAGGGTAACCACCCGACGCTAACATTACATTCATTAAAAATCTACCCATTCGGCCATTGCCATCCATATACGGGTGTATGTAAACAAAAATAAAATGCCCTAAAACCGCCCTTACCGATGCCTCCGGTTCGTTTTCTAACAGCTCAAAAAGCGTTGGCATGGCATCTCGCATAGCATCAACACTTAACGGTACGTGTTTAGAGCCACCAATATACACTTGGCTGTTTCTATAACCAGCCAAATCACTAACTTTTAAAATGCCAGTGGCCACACTGGGGTCAAATAATTGGCGGTACCATTCGCCGTGGTTAATATCAGCCGTTGTGCCTGCATTTTCGCCGTTTAAAACTTTAACAATGCTTTGTTTAACTACGCCAAATGCTTGGTAATAACCTCGGGCAGCCATTGCATCTTTGTGTTTACCGTCTTCGGTATTTGCGTTTTTATCCCACAAACCACTACTTACCCGTTCAATTAATTGGGCGTTAACTTTGTATCTTTCAATTGATAGCGAGTGGTACGCATCCATAATATATACCTCGTTAACTTCGTTTAGGTAAACGTTTTTATCAATTGCTATACCGGGTGCCGGTAAAAAATCGGCAATTATGGTTTCACGCATTTGTTGCCAAATTAGCTTAATGCGGTTTACAGCTGCCGATTGTGGGTTAAGTAATATATTACCATCTAGTTGATTTTCAAAAGGGTCGTGTTCTCTAATATCGTAACCCGCTTGTTTCATTGCAGCCATAATTTGGTTGGCAATTTTATCTCGGTTAATGTTTCTAAAAGCACCTGCTAAACGGCCTGCAATTGTGGTATGGCCATTTTCTAACAAAGTTGGTAACAGTTGCGATGCATCTTTAATTAACGAAAGTGCAGTGCGTACATCAATTGGGTTTTTGGTGTATAACCCTGCCGAACAATAAATTATTGCGGCTGCTAAATTGTACATTTTAATACCTTTTATTATTTCTTGTTGTTGGGTATCGGGCAAATTGCTTTTTAAATGAAAAAGCGAAGTGTAATGTGGTAAAGGTGTGGGGGTGTTGTTGCCCTTCGGCGATTTTATAATTAATTGTGAAGGCACCGTCCAATTGCCGGCATGTGCCAGTAACGATTGGTCGGGAGATAAACACCAGTTATTTTTGTATTTATGGTTTAAGTACATGACAAAAAGCTAAACAAATTGTTTTCTAATGATTTAAAGCCCGTCAGAAGAAATTTTGAAAGATAATCTAATCCATATTTGAATACAC
>REAS01000187.1 GCA_004294495.1 Sphingobacteriales bacterium | reverse complement strand
GCTAATTTAAGAGGTGTTACCGATATTGATTTCTTCCTTTTTAGGCTAGAAAAATTATTTGCTTAATGGCCTTCTCCCCAGAAAATTAACCTGACCCGTTATTAGGCTTGGAGGAATTTGAGTTTATAGTGCGTAAATCAACCACGCCTTAAATTAAAGGATTGAAATTTTTAAATTTACGTAAAGGAAATTTTACTTCATTTCACTTAAAAATGCAAATGTTTAACCGTTAACCCATTGTTAATGAGTTGCATTAGCGAATCTATGCCAATACGTAAGTGAGATTCTACATGTTCCTGGGATGTTTTGCTAGCATCGCTTTCGGCAGTTTTAACGCCTTCGGGTATCATAGGCTGGTCCGATACCAAAAGGATTGCACCTGTGGGAATTTTATTGGCAAAACCTGTGGTAAAAATAGTGGCGGTTTCCATATCAACGGCCATAGCTCGCACACTTTTAAGGTATTTTTTAAAAACTTTATCGTGTTCCCAAACACGGCGATTGGTTGTGTAAACTGTACCTGTAAAATAGTCTCTAGAATGTTCTCTAATGGTAGTAGAAATTGCTTTCTGTAACGCAAAGGCGGGTAAGGCAGGCACTTCGGCAGGCATATAATCGTTCGATGTTCCCTCGCCCCGTATGGCGGCAATGGGTAATATTAAATCGCCAATTTGGTTTTTCTTTTTTAAGCCACCACATTTTCCTAAAAATACTACTGCTTTTGGTTTAATGGCCGATAGTAAATCCATCATCGTAGCTGCAAGTGGGCTACCCATACCAAAATTAATTATGGTAATACCGTTTGCGGTTACGCTTTGCATTGGTTTATCTATACCAAAAATTGGAGCGTGGCCATTCCATTCAGAAAATAGCTGCACATATTTAGAGAAATTGGTTAATATAATATAGTGCCCAAAGTCGGCTAAGGGTCTGCCAGTGTATCTTGGTAACCAATTTTTTACTATTTCTTCTTTAGATTTTAGTCCTTTTCTAATAGGCGATTCCACTTCTTTTGGAGGTGTGGTTACATGTTCTTTTTTAACGTTTAAATCTTCGTTCATGGTGGATGGTTTAAAAATGTATTTTGTTTTTCTTTTTTTTGCTAAATTTTTTTTTAGAAAGTTATAAAATATTTTGACTCTTCGCCATAGTGTTTTCTTTTTCCTTGATGAAAAATAAACAAAAAATCCTGCCTACCGGCAGGCAGGCAAGGCTTACTATGATTTGTCTGGTAAGCTCAATAAATTTTTTATTGCGCAATTCAAGGCGTGGTAATTACGGTTGGTGGTTTAACAATGTTTTTGCAACACGCTGCGAATTGCTCGGCTAGCAATTTACGAATGTTTCTACAGAAAATTTATTGGCTTCCCTATCCAAATAATAGTTAGGCCGTCCCCAACCGCACACCTGTTTAATGGTAATAAATTTATTATTAAAAATCTATCAATGTCGTTTACTTAAGCAAAAGTACACGATATTTTAATCAAAAATGATTTTTTTATATGCGCTTTTTGTTGTATTTTTAAGTAGTATATAGGG
>REAS01000188.1 GCA_004294495.1 Sphingobacteriales bacterium | reverse complement strand
AATAAATAAAATATCTATCAGAAGAAAAAAACTAAAAGCTAGTTGCAACTTAGAATACAGGGAGTTAATGATGGTAGTTTAAAAGCGGTTGCCCTGTATTCGCAACCTTTTTTATGTTTATTAGTATGCCTTTATAGTTGCATTTTATTGCAAATAATTCTTTTATGTATGCTTTGTTCCACAAAAAGTAAATTTTTCGACCATTTTTTTTTGGTGGAATAATAAAATACTTTACCAATCTAAACATACTTAACATTAAATGAAAGTACCAGTTTTTAATTAACTTATATACTAAGCCCGTACAAATGTGGGCATAATAAAGGTTGCGTATTGGGCCATCGGTACCGTTTGCAATAAAAAGTTTTTGAATGTAGTTAAGCGTTAAACGTTCTTTAGGTAGGAAGTGGCAAAATGTCAAATTCTCTGAATAATATAGTTTATAGCCCATTAAAACCATCGAATTAGTTAATTCAATATCGCCAGATGAGCTTAGTTTTTTACCAACTCTATCTTTAAAAAATTGTTTGTAGCCAGTAGCGTCTAACTGGTTTATAACCTCTTTTTTAAACACCAAACCAGCACCGTATAAACAAAGCAGTTTACCGTTTTCTCTTACAATTTCTTGTGAACCTATTGCGAAAGATTCGGCATATTCATCAAACCAATATGGTTTTTCGGTTTCAAAAACAGGCAAACCAATACCTCCACAGGCGGCAATGGTACTATCGTTATTTAATATATGGTAGGCATCGGTTACATAATTAGGCGAAAGCCAATTGTCATCATCACAAAATAAAATGTAAGCATAATTTGCTTCAACAATCCCTTTTTTACGGGCATTACCTAAACCTGGTTGTGCTTCGTAGGTATTTATTAAATGCCAAGGCGAATTAAAACTTTCCCATATTTCTTTTGCATAAGTTGCAGTTTCATCGGTAGAAGCATTATCAACTACTATAAGTTCAACATCAATTTCTTTATCTATAATTTGATGAGCTAAAGCCTTTAATGTTTTATAAAGCCTTGCCGTACTATTATAGCAACAAATTACAACCGAAACACCTTTTTTATACTTACTTACCAAATTTAATAGCTTAAATCGTGAATATTTGTAACCGAATTTAGACTAGTGTTTATAAATTTTACCTCTTTAACGTAGGCTTTTTTATTTCTATACTTTAGTGGTTTATTAACCAATGTCGTTTACTTAAGCAAAAGTACACGATATTTTAATCAAAAATGATTTTTTTATATGCGCTTTTTGTTGTATTTTTAAGTAGTATATAGGGG
>REAS01000064.1 GCA_004294495.1 Sphingobacteriales bacterium | reverse complement strand
AGCTTGAAAAAGTTTGTGTTACCCCAATAAAAAATAAATCTATCTTAATAAGCTGGTATAAAGAACTTTATGCTATAAAAAATACAAGTTGGGTTAAAAGTCTATCCACAGTTTTTGGCGAAGAGCAAAATCAATTTACTTTATGCTAGCTTTTTAATATATTAATACAGGGGTAAGGCATTTAAGATTTTGGTACATATTTTAATTTATATTATGAGGTACTTGGCTTAAATCTAAATAAAAAAAATGTGCTTTTGTCGCTTTGAGTGCAACGAAGAGTCTGAAGAACCCCTTTTATGAGACTCTTCAATCGTTATGAGTGACAGAACGTTTACAGAATAACAATTCTTTCAAGAAAATAATTTTACAGTTTTTAAATGCGTTAGCCCGGTATATTAATAGCTGTTAACTAGTTTATTATAAAATTTAACTGATATGTCTAAATCCTAATTTTTCTAAAACCAATCGTTTTTTTGAGGCCTATTTAATATTATATTTCTAGGTAACTATAAACCTTAGTTCTATTATCAAACAATGGTATAATTCGCTGTAAATCAATATTATTTGCGATTTTAAAGCGTTAACGACGGTAGCGGCATCCTTTTTTTACGCCAAATCTCCTCCTTTGGGGGTCGGGGGGATAGCCAATTAAAAAAAGATACAGCGGACGGCGTGTTAAAACGCCCAAATCAGAATCAAAGCTATAAAAATCAATGGTTTAACAATCGAACTCAGGTTATAACGATAATAATATTTCCGGCATTTGAAAACCATCTAAAATTAAAAACACCCTAAATATTTATATCTCCAAACTCCAAAAACTCTAAAACCCTTATAAACTCATCACTTAATTGTGCAGTAATTACTAAATTTTGTTGAGTAATTGGGTGGGTATAAGCTATTTCCGCTGCGTGTAACATCATGGTATCCATCGCCCATTTATCCTTAAAAAGCTTATTTTGTTTGTTGCAACCGTGTGGCCTATCGCCTATAATTGGGTGGTGAATGTGTGCAAAATGTTTGCGTAACTGGTGCATACGGCCAGTGGTAGGTTTAGCTTGAACCAACGAATATCTAGATGTTGGGTTATTACCAAAGGCCAAATTAATTTGTGTACGGGCTAAGGTTTTATAACTTGTAAAAGCATCTTGTAAAGTTCCGTTTTCTTTACGTAAAGGGTAATCAATATCTTGTTCATCGGCGGTAAAGCCTCTAACAATTGCTAAATATTTTTTGCTTATTAAACCATTTGCAAATTGTTGGTTCATTAACTTTTCGGTTTCTTTATCTAGGGCAAATAATAAAACACCGGCTGTTTTTCTATCTAACCTATGTACAGGCGAAACCCACTGACTAATTTGGTCTCGCAAAATTTGGAGTGCAAATTCGGTTGCATCTCGGGCAATAGACGATTGGTGAACCAATAAATTATGTGGTTTATTTATAGCAACCATATATTCATCTTGGTAAAGTATTTCTAAAAGCATTTGGTATTTAATTGATAAAGATATTGGCAAAAGCTTTGCATTGCACTAAAATGCAAATGTACATTTTTTACTATAATAGCTTTATCGCTGATTTTGCAATTAAAACACCTGTATAGTATGTAACTCAAGTTTCGGAGAATTAATTATGTGAAACTGGGAATTAAATTTTTAAAATGTATTAATTTTTAACAAAAAAAATATAACATTAGCTGGGTATAAAAGCAATAGGCTTTGCGTAAATCTTTGCGTTCTTTGCGGTAAAACCTAACGTTATTTTTTACCGCAAAGAACGCAAAGGGAAACCGCAAAGAACACAAAGTTGGTTGTAAACAAAATTTAAATAAATAAACTCAAAAAGTAAATTTTATAGGTTCTTCGTCAAAAACTGTTGAATAGAACTAAGTTCCATTTCAATTATATAGGTGTGCGATTGGGGGCGGCCTAGCTGTTGTTTGGAGTGGGAGGCCAATAAATTTTTTGCAGAAACTTACATAAAGTAAACCCAAGCAAGTCGCAGCGTGTTGCACAAACATTTTTAAAGCACCAACTTGGTTGCCACGCCTTGAATTGCGCCCTTAAAAATTTATTGAGCATACCCGACAAATGACAGCAAGCCTTGATTTTTTGTTAATTTTTATCAAAAAAAAAGCAATTAAAAAAAATGCCTATTAATTTTTTACTTTATCTTAATAAAATTAAAACCACACAAAATGACGAAGAACCATTTTATATACCTCCGAAACTTTAGTATGTAATTTAAAATAGCTAAAAAAAACTAACCATTTGCATCGCACCAAACACAGCTTCATTAATTTGAAAATAAAAACTTAAAAAACTAAATTGCGCCAAATATTCCTGAATTTCCAAAATGAAACTATACAGCACCAATAACCATAATTTATCTGTTGATTTTAAAACTGCTGTTTTTAATAGCTTACCCGCCGATAAAGGTTTATATATGCCCATAATATTGCCCCAATTTAATAAAGAGATGCTTGAAAGTTGGGATAAAAAAACATTACCACAAATAGCCTTTGATGTAGCCTATACTTTATTAAATGAAGCGATTACCGCTACCGATTTGCAGGAAATTATTGATGATGCCATAAATTTTGAAGCCCCACTAGTAAAATTAGCCGATGATACTTTTGTATTAGAACTTTTCCACGGCCCATCTTTAGCGTTTAAAGATTTTGGTGGGCGATTTATGAGCAGAATTATGGCACATTTTTTAAAAAATGAGGATAAAGAAATTAGAATATTAGTAGCCACATCGGGCGATACTGGTGGAGCCGTAGCTTTAGGTTTTTTAAATGTGCTAGGTATAAAAGTTAGTATTTTGTACCCAAAAGGTAAAGTTAGTGCCATACAAGAATTACAGTTAACCACCAACGGCAACAATATTGAAGCTATTGAAATTGATGGTACTTTTGATGATTGCCAACGTTTAGTTAAACAAGCTTTTTTAGATGATGAACTTAACGCTCATTTAAACCTAACATCGGCTAACTCTATAAATATTAGCAGGTTAATACCCCAGATGTTTTACTATGCCAATACTTGGGCTAGGCTAAATGCCGATTTTGAGAACGTTGTTTTTGTTACTCCAAGCGGTAATTTTGGCAATATTGCAGCAGGAATGATTGCCAACAAAATGGGCTTACCTGTAAAACAATTTATTGCCGCAACAAACAGTAACGATATTGTGCCACAGTATTTTAAAACTGGGGTTTATACCGCCAAACCATCGGTAACAACCTTAGCCAATGCAATGGATGTAGGCGACCCCAGTAATTTTGTACGCATTTTAGATTTGTACGATAACGATATTTTTGCTTTAAAAACTAAGCTTATTTCTTTAGCTTACACCGATGAAGAAATTAAAAAAGCGATAGCCACAGTTTATGAAAACCAAAATTATGTAATGTGTCCGCATACAGCTACGGGTTATTTGGCCGTAAACGAGGTTAGTAAAACACCGCAAAAAAACACAGTTTATGTTATTTTAGCAACCGCACACCCATGTAAATTTCCTGATGTTTTTGAAGAGCTAAATATTAAAATTGAGGAACCCACACAAGTAGAAATTATGAAACAAAAAAGCCAACATAAAATTTTGATGGCTAATAGTTTCGACGATTTTAAAGCGCATTTGTTAGCGTAAGTAAACAAGTTATAAGCCATTTTAAAGTGAATACAACCTACACTGCTAGCACTAAAAAACTCCTATATTATTTAATGGGAACAGTGGTATTAAACCTAATACTTGTGGCTATTATTGGAGGAATTACTGTCTTTATTATATTTCTGGTGCTGAATATATTATACATAATATATCACCTTCGAACACTGCGACCGACAAACTTGGTTTTCGAATTTGAGCAACAATCTCTTTCCCTTACTAATGCTAATTTGCTTGGTTCAGAACACAAAGAGCTTCACAGAGTTAATGACTTGTATTTTACTTATCGACAAAGAACCGTTTCTAGATTTCAAGGATATCGAAATGTTTGCATAATCCACAATGAAATAAAAACAATAGCAGTATTGACTCCAGACAAAGATGGATGGAATGACGAAGAAATTAAAAACATAACATCCGACTTGGTTAAAATAGGAACAAAGCAAATAACAGAAAAGTATAGCGACACAGATGTTCTACTAAATGACTAGTAACCTAACTTGACAAAAGAAAAACGCCCTATAACCACAGGTTTAAAAAATGGCTGACCGGCTTTATGAAACTTTATGCAAATTAATTATATTTATGCAAGCTGAAATTGGTATCGCTTTAATGCCATTTCAGTACAAACTTGCAAAACGTTACCTCATCTTATTCTTGTGTATTTATTTTAAGTACCGCATTAATTTAAGCTAAATAATAAAATTTATTTATCAATTATGGAAAACGAACAACTTAATTTAGCTTTTGGATATGTAGAACATACCAACAAAAATATTTTTTTAACCGGTAAAGCGGGTACTGGTAAAACTACCTTTTTACACAATCTTAGAAAAACAACGCCAAAACGTATGGCCATTGTTGCGCCTACTGGTGTTGCAGCCATAAATGCTGGCGGCGTAACTATACACTCATTTTTTCAGTTGCCTTTTGGTCCTTACATTCCCGAAACCCAGGGTTCTAACCGTCCAAGTACATTGCAAAGGCAGTTTAATAAAGATAAAATTAGCTTAATTAGAAGTCTAGATCTTTTAGTTATTGATGAAATAAGTATGGTGCGGGCCGATACTTTAGATAGTATTGATGAAGTTTTACGACGATATAAAAACCCAAATCAACCTTTTGGTGGTGTACAATTGTTAATGATAGGCGATTTACACCAACTTTCGCCGGTTATAAAAGACGATGAATGGTTGCTTTTACAGCCTTATTATCCCAATATTTATTTTTTTAGTAGCCTAGCACTTAACAAAACCCAGCCTATAAGCATCGAATTAAAACATATTTACAGGCAAAGCGATACCCGTTTTATAGATTTATTAAACAGCATACGCAACAATAAACTAAGCGATGATGTTTTAGCCAAGTTAAACGAAAGATACATTCCAAATTTTTCGCCAAACGATGATGAAGGCTACATAACCCTTACCACGCATAACCATAGCGCACAAAGCATTAACGATGCTAAATTGCTTCAAATAAAACATCCATCACAGTTTTTTAAAGCCGTTATTACGGGAGATTTCGACGAGAAAACTTACCCAACTTTAGTAAATTTAGAACTTAAACTGGGTGCACAGGTTATGTTTGTAAAAAACGACCCTAGCACCAGTAAACTGTTTTACAACGGTAAAATCGGCAAAATTACCCGCATAAATAAAGATGTTATTCATGTAAAATGCCCTGCCGATGAGCAAGAAATTATAGTTAGCCCACTCGACTGGACAAACATAAAATTTACCTTAAACCAAAATACTAAAAAGGTTGAGGAGCAAATTATGGGTAGTTTTACCCAGCACCCGTTAAAATTAGCTTGGGCAATTACCATACATAAAAGCCAAGGTTTAACTTTCGAAAAAGCAATAATAGATGCCAATATGGCTTTTGCATTTGGGCAGGTTTATGTGGCTTTAAGCCGATGCAAAAGCTTTGAAGGTATGGTTTTAAAATCGCCAATAGTTGCCGATAGCGTTAAAACCAGCAATACCGTAAGCGATTATAATAAAAACGCAGAACAAAATCCGCCTTGCGAAAACCAATTAACGGTTTCTAAAATTGCTTACCAACAAAGTTTATTGTTTGATTTAATAGATTTTACCAAAATAAAATACCGTTTATTTGGCTTGGGTAAAATAGTTGAAGAACATTATTCTATTTTTATGCCCGGCTTACCTGGCGAGGTTTCGCAAATTAAATTTGATATTGAAATACAGGTTTATGGCGTTGCAGCCAACTTTAAACGCCAGTTGCAACAACTTTTTTCAGAAAACATACAACCCGAAGAAAACCCAGCTTTACAAGATAGAATTAAAAAAGCATGCGTTTATTTTGCCCAAAAACTTACCCAAATTGTTGCCCAACCCTTAGAAAAACTAAACACCAGTACCGATAATAAAACAGTTAAAAAATCTTTACTTGATGCTTTAGACAATCTAGAGAAAGAAACTTTTATAAAAATAAACGTTTTAACCCAATGCAGCACTGGTTTTTCTAGTTTAGATTATTTACAAGGTGTTGCCAATGCCGAACTGGATTATGCCGCAAAAAATGCAAGTCCTGCCTCGGCAACCAGCATAAACGTAAAAGATATACCCAACGGCCAACTGTACAAAACCTTAACACTTTGGCGCAATAAAATAGCCAACTTACAACAAATTGCTATTTATTTAGTATTGTCGCAAAAAGCAATATTAAGCTTGGTAGAAACCTTGCCAGCAACTTTAAAAGAGTTTGAACATACCAAAGGAATTGGCAAAAGCACCACTCAGCGTTACGGTAACGCCATTTTAGAAATGATTAACACCTATTGCGAAACAAATAAAATAGAACGAGGTAAATTTATTATACCCGAAGTTGTAATAAAAGTGGATACCAAACTACAAAGCTACAATTTATACAAAGCTGGCAAATCCATTGCCGAAATTGCTGCTGAACGTAATTTTGCTACATCAACCATTGATGGACATTTAGCACATTATATAACTGAGGGTAAAATTTTAGTTACTGAGCTTATAAGCGAAGATAAGCTAAAATTAATTTTAGGTCATTTAGAAAAATTTCCAGATATGCCCAATGGCGAAAGAAAATTAGCCCTTGGTGAAACCGTAAGTTATAGCGATTTAAAAGCCGTAGCTAACCATTTGGAGTTTATTAAGAATAGCGGTGATTAGTAAAAATGGTTTCATATTTTTCTGTTTTAGCCTTAAATACAATTTAATTTGTATGCGAAAACACCCAATACGCTTTAGGTAAAAACCTTATTTTTTCAATTTATTTTAATTGTTTTATGTCAAAGTGATAATAAAAGATAAATAGCTCTTTTATTTTAAAAACTTATTTTTATATTTGCTTTACAGTATGAGTATATTTTCTAAAACATGTGAATACGCAATGCGAGCTGTTTTTTTTATCTCACACCGCACAGCCTCAGGCGGACGAGTAAGCATAAAAGAAATAGCGAACGGCATAAACTCGCCCGAGCATTTTTTAGCTAAAATTTTACAAGATTTACGAAAAAAAGGAATTGTACAGTCGGCTAAAGGCCCAAATGGTGGTTTTTACATGGATAATTTATCGCTTCAAAAACCGCTTTCTTTAGTGGTAGAAGCCATTGATGGCAACAATATTTTTACAGGTTGCGCTTTAGGGCTTGATTATTGCGATAACGATAATCCTTGCCCATTACACCATCAGTTTCTAATTATACGCAACCAAATAGAAGAATTATTACAAAACACCAGCATCAAAAATTTTAATGAAAACCTAAATTTGGGTATTACCAAGTTAAAAAAATAAATTTTTTAAAATAATAAAAGATAAAAAGGTATTAATATATGGAAAATTTGACTCGTTTAAAAAAATTATCACTTACAATTATTTTGGGTACAGGTTTTAAAGCATCGCTTTATGCACAAACGGTTGCAAACACAAAATCAAACATTGGTACATGGTTAATTTTGTGTTTATTAACTGCAATTGTATTGCTTACTCTTATTGTTGCTTACCGCTTATCTATCAAAACAAACGAAGTAAGAAAAACTGCCCGTAAGGCCGAAAACGACACAGAAAATAACCGATTTAAAAAGTATTTAAACACTTTAGATAGTAAACAAATTGAAACATTTTTAAAAATAAAAAACAATAAACCAAAAAATGTATTTTCTTATAAAAGCATAAAATCCATCTGCATATTATTCTTAATTACCTTTTTATCAACCATTAATAATAACTTAGTTTTCGCACAACCAACTACCACACCAGCATCGCTATTAAGCGAATGGGGCATAATAATTACCATTGTTTTAATATTTATACCTGTTTTTGCAGGAATAATATTTATGCTTGTTAAAATAACTAGCTTTTTTAAAAAATACCAAAAATTACAAGACACACATGAAGCCAAGCAATTTGCCGAATACTTAAATAACCCTTTAGACGCAGAAGTAGAAACTACTTTGCTAAAGCGCAAAAAAGCTCTCGATTATACTTTAACTCATAATGAATTAGCTGGAAACCTAACCGCCGATGACGATAAAGGTTTATTGCAACAGGTAAATACCCACGCTAGCCTTCCCTTTGTATCTCTAAAGAAAAAAGCATTGGGGCGCTACGCAGTAGAACCCGATTTGGCTAAACTTATTTTATGGTTTATTGGTACAGCTACATTTTGGTTGGTTTTAGGCACAAGTGTGGGCGAATATTTAGGCATAAAATTCGTAGCACCCGATGTTGACCATGTAAGCTGGTTAAGCTTTGGCAGATTAAGGCCAGTACATACCAATATGGTTTTTTGGGGTTGGGCATCGTTAGGGATGCTGGGTTTAGGTCATTACGTAGTTCCAAAAGTGGGCAATACACCGCTGGCAAGTTTAAAAATGGGCTGGTATACGCTGTATTTTGTAAATGCATCGGTAATTTTTGGTACTATAAGTTTAATGGCAGGTATAAATAACGGCGGTGGCGAATACCGCGAATATATTTGGCCTATTGCACTTTTATTAGCTATTGGACTTGTATTAACTCTAATAAATTTTATTAAAACCATTGCAAACCGTACCACAAAAGAAATTTATATTTCTAATTGGTACATTGTAGCTGCAACCATTTTCGCAATTGTAATTACACTAGTAGCATACTTACCCTTTTGGCAAAATGGCTTGGGCGAAACTATTGTACAAGGCTATTATATGCACCAAGGCGTGGGTATGTGGTTTATGATGTTTACATTAGGTATTGTTTACTACTTTTTACCGCAACAACTCAATAAGCCTATTTATTCGTATAGTTTAGGCATACTGGCATTTTGGGCACAAATAATTTTTTACACCTTAATTGGTACGCACCACTTTGTATTTAGTGCCATACCTTGGTGGTTACAAACTATTGCTATTGTAGGTAGTACGGGTATGTTAATTCCGGTAGCTGCTGGTTCCACAAATTTTATATTAACTTTTAAAGGCGCTTGGTACAAAGTACCATCTAGCTACACGCTACCATTTTTTTTGGTAGGTATAATTTTTTATTTCACAGGTTCGTTGCAAGGCACTGCCGAAGCTTTTAAATCCACCAACCTTATTTGGCACTTTACCGATTTTACCGTTGCCCACTCGCATATAGCAATGTATGGCATAATTTGCTTTTTTATATGGGCTGGTATATACGCTGTTGTTCCTCGCCTAACGGGTAAAGAAGCTCCACAAGTAACTGTAGGGGCACATTTTTGGCTGGCATTAATTGGTTTACTATTTTACAGTGTACCCTTAATGTATGGTAGCACTTTAAAAGGGTTAATGTGGGTTGAGGGCGAAAAACCATTTATAGAGAGTGTGGTTTTTATGGCACCTTACTGGTTATGGCGAGCTATTGGCGGTAGTTTAATGTGGCTATCGCACTTGTTTTTTGCTTATAATTTTTATAAAATGCTTTCGGGTAGTAATGTAAATAATGTAAACGAAATGGCTATTCAAAATCTTAATAAATTTTACGCTTCCGCTGATACAACCCTTTAATTATACAAACCATATGGAATTTTTTAATAACCATAAAACACTATTTTTAACCGCTTTTTTATTGTTTTTGGTGCTTACTATTTTTGTTTGCATACAACCTGCCATAAAAAATCAAAACAACAATGCACCATTGCCAAATGCCATTGCCCTTTCAGATGATGCTGTAAAAGGTAAAGCCATTTTTATCAAAGAAGGTTGTGTTGCTTGCCATACCCAACAAGTGCGCAACGTAGATATGGATAAAGTATGGGGTAGCCGACCAAGTATAGCAGCAGATTATGCCGCAAACTTACGTACAGATATTTGGAGAAATACCGCAACATTAATGGGCACCGAACGTACTGGCCCCGATTTAACGAATATTGGCCTTCGCCAACCCAGCCAAGCTTGGCATCTTACGCATTTATTTAATCCACGCATAGTGGTAAAAGAATCCATAATGCCATCGTACAAATGGTTGTTTAATGCTAAAGAATTAGTTTTAAAAACCGATGTAATAGTAAATGTACCCGAAGAATATTTGGCTGGCGAAACAGGTAAAGTAATTGCTACCGATGATGCCTTGTATTTGGTTGCCTACCTACAATCGTTACAGCAAACCAAATTACCAGATGGCACACCCGAACCCGATTTTTTGTATAAAAAACCTTTAACCACAAACTCCAACCAAAACCCAAGCAACCCAAATTTAGATGGCGCTGCACTTTACGTTACACATTGCCAAGCCTGTCACCAAGCAGATGGCGAAGGTTTAAAAGGTGCTTTTCCTCCGCTTAAAGGCAGCAAAATAGTATTAGACAATAACCCCGAACTAATGGTTGATATTATTATGAACGGTTATGCCGGACGTGTAAAAGAAGGTTATGCAGTAATGGCTGCCGTGGGTACAAACAATAACTTAACCGCCAACCAAGTAGCGGCTATTATGAACCACGAAAAAACAAGCTGGGGTAATAATTCATTAAAAGTTACACCTACGCAAGTACAAAAACTTATGGATTTTGTGAAAATAAAATCTAAACCACAATAAATTAAGGTAATGAAAAAGTATATTTTTAGTTTATTATTAATTTTTTATGGCCTGTGGGCCGATGCTTGTCCGGCTTGCGAAAAACAACAACCTAAAATATTAAGGGGTTTTACACATGGCGGCGGCCCCGATAGCCAATGGGATTATGTAATAGTTTGGATAACCGTTGCCGTAGTTTTGTTAACCCTATTTTACTCGGTAAAGTGGCTTTATAAGCCAGGCGAAAAGGGTAAAAATCATATTAAAAACTTTATTTTAAACGCCCAATAAAATGGAAGAAAATAGTAAAATATTTATTTTTATAGATGATGAGCTTAAGCCAATTGCAGAGCTAACATCGCCCGTAAATTTTGAGTTAGATACCACAAAACTAGTTGATGGCAAACATTTATTAAAAATTGTTAGCAAAGACCCAACTGGTAAAGAAGGTTTACGACAAATACCCTTTGAAGTGCGTAACGGCCCAGCCATTGCTATAGAAGGTATAGAAGAAAACGCCGTTGTTGATGGTGTAATACCCATAATGATTAACGCTTATGGCAAAGGGAACCAAAAAAACTTTTTAATTGTAGGCAGCGAAACCCCGCAAAGCATACCCTTTTGGATATTTGTTTTATTTATTGTTTTTATAGCTTGGGCAAGCTATTATCATTTTACCTCTTCAGCTATAAACTTATTTAAATGAAACCAGACATAAACAACCTAGATGATATAATTTTATTTGTAGATGTTTTTTATAGTAAAGTAAAATTAGATAATTTAATAGGCCCTATTTTTACTAACATCATAACCAATTGGCAACCCCATTTAGAAAGAATGTACCATTTTTGGGATGCCGCCTTGTTTGGTGTTGCGGGCTTTAAAGGAAATCCGTTTGCAAAACACGCCCCGCTTGCATTAAATGCACAACACTTTGATAGATGGCTAATTTTATTTAACCAAACAATCGACGAGAATTTTGAAGGTATAAATGCTACCGAAGTAAAAAACAAAGCAGCTATTATGGCAAGTATGTTTTTAAGTAAGTTGGAGTATATGGGTGGTAATGTTAATAGAGTTATTGTGTAAATCCATATACTTATTGTAAATGTGATACAAATGCGTTGGCTATGCGTTTAGTCTGTTAACAAATGTTGTTTTTAAGTCATTAATTACTAAGTTAAATTTTCCGTCAAACTTTTTGTTGATTTCGTCATAAGAACCGATTAGTCTTTCGTAAATTGGGTTTCCAAATATTTCTTTCTCGTCTATGCTACGTTTGGATGCAAGGTTTGAAGCAAACACATTTTTGATTTTTACAGTACCTACTTCAATAATTTACGGTTTTCTACTTCCACTAATATTTTCATTTGCTGTATGGCTATGGCATTTAGCTTAAATAATCGTTCAGACTGTTGTAATCCTTCATTAATAAAAACAGCATTGATATTTTCCATATTGCTTAGGCAAATTAGTTCATTAATACCTGCATAATCTCTCATATTTCCTTTTAAACTAGGATTTGTATCCCTCCATTGTTTGGCAGTTGTTCCAAACAAAGCAACATTCAACACATCGGCCTCGCTGGCATAAATAATTGAAGTTTGCAAAGCAGACAATTCTTTTGGTATTAAGTTTTGCTTAATGGCATCGGTATGAATATGATAATTGAGTTTTGCCAATTCTCGTTTAGCACTCCAGCCTATTTGCTTTTGCTCCTCTTCTTTGAGGCGTTGAAATTCTTTAACTAAATATAATTCAAACTCTACCGATACCCAACTAGCAAATTTGAATGCAATATCACGCTGGGCATAAGTGCCACCTCCGGGTCCATTTTTGGTAATAAGACCTGTTGCACCAGTTTGCTCTACCCATCTACTTGGGCTCATTGTAAAAGCATTGCTACCAGCTTCTCTCAAAAGGGGGTCGAATTCGACCCCTTTAAAAATAGGGTTATTTAGCTTTTCCCAAAGCCCTAAATACTCCAAGGTGTTTTTAAGACGTATCCAGTTTTTAACTACATCTTTAGGCTCAACAGGATTTTTTTGCTTGGCAATATCGGTTAAGCATATATAATCCGAACCATTTACTTTTATTGTTCGAATTGCAATTTCTTTTACATTTATTGTATTGTTTTTTGCCATATTACTTTAGCTTATTTGTTTTAATTATGGCAAATACGCCAATTTAAAGTGGTCAAGTCTCAACAGTTTAAAATTAATTTTCATGCTCATCAGCTACCTCCATTATTATAGGTTCTGAAAATTTAATACCCCAAACATCCGCTAATATTTGATTAATTTTGTTTTATATCTGTTGGTAAATCATCTAGATGATTCGTAGGTTTTACCCTAAATGGTTTATTTGGTTTGGTTTTCATTTTTCCTTTGTAAAGTTGCACCAATTAGTAAATCATTCTGTAATCAATCCTAAGCTTTTAGCCCAATGCTCTGTATGAAATCTCCGAGGTTAAATACTAAGTAATTATACTTTTTTTTTTGTTCTAAAATAATTTTGTTGACGTTTTATGTTTCAACTTATTTCAGGACGAGACATGTTTCGATAATTTTTCTTTCAGTTTATGGTTGTCAATCGTCCTAACCTTTCCTACAACATTTAATATCTACACCTAAAAAAATCTCCGAACGTAAAACTCGCAATTTATCCCACTATTTTCTAAATATAATTCACCCCTCGCACTTCTATCAAAAATATTATCAACTAGCATTCAAACAATAACTTACAAAAGCACAATTCAAATCCATATCCGTGTATAAACGGGTATAATCGTTTATAATCATGTAACATCCGACTAATATTTCTCAACATCCACACTTTTGTATCGTCGGTTGGCAATTTAGCCACTGGTCGTTAAAAACAAGATATCATGAGTAATTTAAGAAACAGCGTACGTTTAACAGGTTTTTTAGGCAGCGCACCAGAAGTAAAATCAATATCAGAAACTAAAAAAGTAGCAAAATTAAATCTTGCTACCAACGATTCGTATAAAAACGAAAAAGGCGAGAAAGTAGAAGAAACACAATGGCATAACTTGGTTGCATGGAATGCACAAGCCACCATTGCCGAAAAATTTTTACAAAAAGGTAGCGAAGTTGCCATTGAAGGTAAACTTACCAACCGCAGCTATGTAAACAAAGATGGTGTTAAATGCTGCGTTACCGAGGTAATAGTAAGCGAAATATTATTGCTAAATAAAAAATAAAAAAAGCAGGGTTTAGGTTATTAATGCTTAAACCCTGCTTTTTTTTATAAAGGTTTCAAAATTTGGGCGTTACCCTTCCCCAAACGCTAAAATGCCCCAACACGGGTCGGGCTTTATATTCCAATATTTTTGCATAAATTTTGCAGAAATTAATTGTTTGGACAAAGCAAAAATGATTTCCATTCCAATCCCTAACGCAAAAGCAGATAAAAAAATAAAAGCATGTTAAATTAGCAACCAAATAGCACAAAAAAAAGCCTTGCTTTAAATTAAAACAAGGCAATTATTTTCAAAGCGGTAATTTTAACTATTCAGCAATTCTTCGCTCGGGCGGGGTTGATACTATTTCGCCAAACTCGCTCTTGCTTGCGCATCATTTTATCTTCTTTTTTCTTTTGCCTGTTTTTTTCTAATTGCTTCTTCATAAAAGTAGCTTGCGACTTTGCCATAATTTCTAAATTTAAAACTATTTTTTTTCGGTTTACCCAAGCTGCCTAACCTGTAAAAAATAATTATTACCTACAAAACAAAAACAGAAAATTGAGGGCATTAACGGCTTAGCCGTAGGTGTATTTCTGCTTTTAAAAACTAATCGGGGGGAATTAATAAAAGAAATGCTTATTAATTTTCCGTTTGCAAATGTAATAAAATTTAAGGAAAGTTTACAATGTTATTAAGCCGAAGTATTTCAAGCTTTTAACCGGTTTGCTGTACCAAAATGGTTCAAAATCTTGCCCTGTAAATTCCTCGAAATTGGATTTTAATTGTTGCCAAGTGCAAATATTTTTAATGTTAGGACTTAAAGTTGGTAATATTTCTAGCAGCCACTCGCCTTCAGTTTGATTAAATGTTATTTCTTTTGTGTTGGTGTTTGCATAAAAAGTTAGATTGGCCATTTGCCATTGTTGCCCTTTTTTTGCTTTGGTAAAAGTGCTAATTTCGGGCTGGTTTCCTAACCAAACTATTTTTGCACTAGGTTTAACCGCCGAAAAGTCATCCGCGTTAAGCGCATTTTTAATAAAATTAGAATCTATTTTTGTTTTGGGTACTTTAAAATCGAACCAGTTTTGTAGCGGATAATCTAAACACTGGCTATGCATAAAGTTATATAACGATTTTTTTAAACCATAACTAAACAACTCGTGGTTTGTTCCTATTTTATCAATATGTACCAAATCGTTATTGGCAAAAGTGCCTATGGTTTCGGTTTCTTTTTTTACGTTAAACTCATCGGGAAATAAGCCTACGGGGCTATGTGCTGTCATGGCAAATTGATGCCAAAAGGCAGATTGTAAAATACCTAAACTAAACATTTGCCGTACCATTTCTAACGAATCAATGGTTTCTTGTGCGGTTTGGGTTGGGAAACCGTACATTAAATAAGCGTGAACCATTATGCCAGCTTGGGTAAAATTTTGGGTAACTTGGGCAACTTGGGCTACGGTAACACCTTTTTGTATAAGTTCTAAAAGCCTATCGCTGGCTACTTCTAATCCGCCACTAGTGGCTACACATCCGGCTGCTTTTAAAAGCAAACAAAGGTCTTTTGTAAAGCTTTTCTCGAACCGTATGTTTGTCCACCAGGTTACGGTTAAATTACGACTTATAATTTCGATAGCCAAGTCTCGCATTAAGGCTGGCGGGGCGGCTTCGTCAACAAAATGAAAACCGTTTTGCCCGGTTTGGGCAATTAATTCTTCCATTCTATCGCACAACAAACTGGCGGTTAGGGGTTGATAATTTTTTATATAATCTAACGAAATGTCACAAAAGGTGCATTTTCCCCAATAACAGCCATGTGCCATGGTTAATTTATTCCATCGGCCATCGCTCCATAAACGGTGCATAGGGTTTGCAATTTCTATAACAGATATGTATTTGTCAAGCTTCAAATCGCTATAATCGGGTGTGCCAACTTCAAACTGTTTGTATTCTTTACAACTGCTGTTATCAAAATAAGTTACCACACCGTTTAATAACATAAAAGTGCGTTTAAGGTTGGTAATTGGTAATTTATCTTCTACAAAACCTATCAAGTTTTCTATGGGTGCTTCGCCATCATCAAGGGTTATAAAATCAAAGAATTCGAACACTCTAGCATCCGATACCGACCGTAATTCGGTATTTGCAAAACCACCACCCATGGCAATTTTAATTTGGGGATAGTGAATTTTTAGCCATTGCCCAATGCGAAATGCGGCGTATAAATTCCCTGGAAAAGGTACAGATAATGCTACTATTTTAGGATTTATTTGTGCTATACGCTCTTCTAATACCGCTATCAATAATTTATCAATATATGTAAATTCTTGATTTAGTGCTTCGTACAGCTCATCAAAACTATTTGCCGACCGACCTAAGCGTTCGGCATATCGGCTAAAGCCAAAATGAGGGTCAACACATTCTACAATTAAATCCGATATATCTTCGAGGTAAAGCGTGGCTAAATGTTTGGCTTTATCTTGCGTACCCATTGCCCCAAAAGCCCAATCAAGTTCGTCTACTTGCGCAAACCTAGCTGCTTGTGGCAAAAAATTATCTTGGCAAATTTGAAGAGACAATGTTGGGTTTTTTCCTTGTAAGAATAAAATTACGGCATCAATGGTGTTTATATAACTGTTTTTTAAGGCTACAATGCGCTGGGCGTGTTCGCTTAAAGGTTTTTTGGAAGTTTTAACTTGAGTAAATAAGTCGGTTAAGCCAGTTTTACAAAATAGCTTTAAAATTACTTCAATTCCTAAATCGGCTTGGTAAGCATCAATATTTATGGTGTTTAAAAACCCTTTTATGTACGCACTTGCCGGGTAAGGCGTGTTTAATTGCGTAAATGGCGGGGTTATAATAAATATTGTTTTTTGCATTTTAAACTATGATTTTTTATTGTCTGGAACTATGATTTATAGGATTAAATGATTCGTATGATGTATGTTTTGATATCTTTTGCTTCGCAGAAATTGAAAAGCAAATTTACCCTTTTAATTCTTGAACCAAGCTATCAAAAGCTGTTTTTAAATCCGCCATTTGTTGTTCTAAAACTATAACTCTGTTTTCTAAACCATTGTTTTTAGGCTCGGCGTCGTCGGTAAAATCGGGTAAAGTAAAATCGGGCATACCGTTAAAAAGATGGGTAAAGCGAACTTCTTTTTGGCCAGCTTTACGGGGCACTTGTACAATAAATGGATTTTCGCCTTCGGCTAATTGGGCTAAAACTTGGTTAACTTCATCTAACGACTCAAACTCGTACAGCCTTCCCGAATTTGTGTTTAACTCGCCGGGTGTTTGTGGTCCCCGCAACAAAAGCAGGCAAATTATAGCAATTTGTGCAGGTACAACCTCAAAAACTATAGCAAAGTTGTGTTTATATTTTGTGCTACGACTGCTGCCACCAGTTGCGGTAGATATTAAGCCCTTTCTTTTTAAGGTATCTAAAGCGTTAATAACTTCGTTATCATTAAACTGAACTACGGGTTTTCGGGCCGATTTTTGATTACAGGCAGCCGTTAAACTGTTGATTGTCATTGGGTAATAGTCGGGAGTGGTTTTGCATTTTTCCATTAATGCACCCAATATGCGGGTTTCGGTTAAGTTTAGTATTGGGATAATCATATTTTATTTTTTTTTCAAATGTATTTCGATTTCTATAAAGGTTTTTTTTACAAACTTTTTATTAATTTATTAAAAAGATGTAGCGCCTCCATTTTTAAATCATCTAATTGGTAATCAATTTTATGATACAAATAATCTTCAATATCAAAATTGAATATAGTTGGTATTTGTTTAAGTATTTCTGCTCTATTTTGTAAACCAAATTTAAAGGCAATATCTAATTTATCAATAAAGGAAGCGTCTAATTTTTTATTACTTACCCAAGCTGCAAAAACAAAGGGTAAACCAGTAAAATTTTTCCATTCGGCGGCTAAATCGTAGCTGTAAGCAAAGTGGTTTTGTTGGCCAAATGTTCGGTCGCCAATTTGTACAAATGCGGTTTTGGCTTGCGCCGATTTTCCGTAATCGCCTGCTTTTAGAATTAATTTGGGATTAATTTTCCAATAATTTTTTAACAATATTAAAGCCAATTGGTTTGATGTTTTAGATTGTTCATCGAGTTGTAAAAACTCAATATCCCCAACAGGGCAATTGCTAAAAATAAAAACCGAATTTACAGCTCCGTTTGCACCAATACAGTAATTAGAAACTATAAACGATTGTGGCAAACTGGCAATTGCAGCAACGGGTATTAATCCTAAATCCACCTCGTTATTAATTAGTTTTTGGGCGCAAACTGCAGGCACATCTAAACTTAAATTTATTTCTTTTTTAATATCCGAGTGTTTTAACCCATAAATAAAAGGAAGTGTATTGGTGTAGCTTACTGCCGAAATTTTAATCATATTAAATTTTGTTGTGCAAATTTAAGTCATTTTTGCTTTAAATATTAACACACCATATATTGTAACATCAATTTTGTAAATTTGATTTTTTTAATTCTGAATCAAAATTGATAACCCACCACATATCCGATGCAATTAATGTGCTAAATACCAATGGTATAGTTGCTATACCAACCGAAACTGTATATGGTTTGGCAGGGAATATTTATAGTGAAACGGCCATAAAAAGTATTTTTGAAACCAAGCATCGTCCATTTTATAACCCATTAATTGTACATATTTCATCGCTGCAAAAGCTAAACGAAATAGCCATAAATATACCCGATACTGCCTATAAACTAGCAAATGCTTTTTGGCCTGGCCCACTTACTTTGGTTTTAGATAAACACCCAAATATACCTTTACTAATAACTGGAGGCAAAAACACGGTTGCTGTACGAATGCCCAATCACCCAATTGCTTTAGATTTATTAAACCAATTAGATTTCCCTTTAGCAGCCCCAAGTGCCAACCTTTTTGGGCAGTTAAGCCCAACTTGTGCTGCACATGTTTTAGAAAGTTTTAAAAACAATTGCCCACTTATTTTAGATGGTGGAGTTTGCGAAAGCGGCGTAGAATCTACCATTATTGGTTTTAAAAACGGCCAGCCTATTGTTTACCGTTTTGGTGCAATAGCTTTAGAAAACTTGGAAGCCGTAATTGGTAAAATTTCTACTCAAACTCATAACGATACAAGCCCAAATGCACCCGGTATGCTCACTAAACATTATGCGCCACGCACCAAATTAATTGTTTGTGATAATATTAATGATGAAATTTTAAAATACCCAAATTTAAAAGTTGGTTTATTACTTTTTACAAAAACACAGCTTTTTATAGAAATACAACATCAAGAAATATTATCGATAGGTGGCAATTTAACCGAAGCCGCAAGTAACCTTTATGCCACTTTACACCGTTTAGATAAATTGGGTTTAGATGTACTTATTGCCGAAAAACTACCCGAAATAGGCTTAGGGAAAACAATGAACGATAGGTTAGAAAGAGGAACTAAGGGTTAGTTGTAGAACTATTGAACTTTAAATTTAAGTATTTATGATTTAATTAAAAGCTTAAATATCAACCCTAACTCTTTATTATTATAGAATATTAAAGAGCATGCGGATTAATTACTTTCAACCCATAAATATTTTAAAAATCAGATATGTTACGAGAAATTAAAATCAGATTGTAAACAAGTGCTGTAGCAGCAATTAACGCATCTCCTAATGCAATTTTTTTTGTTTGTCTTAAAGCAATTGTTTGATTGATTACAACTTCATTTAATGGCAATACATTTGCAATTTCCATAAACTCATATAGAGGCTTTAATTGCTCATTGCTAGCATTTATCCATCCTAAAACCTCAATCTTGGTAACAGCAGATACTGTTAATTCTATTGAAAACAACAAAGTTTTAGCATTTGTCGAAAGCTTATTTCCGAAATTATCTATAATTACGTTGGTATCAATTAAATAACCCTGTTCCATTCTTCTCTAGATTGTTGAGTATGTAATTTTAACGATTGATAATCATTATCTAAAAGTACACCGCAAAAATCAGCCATAGTTTTTTTAGGTCTTAATTTTTGTTCTTCTAACTCATCTTTAGCATAAACCAAAACCTCTATTTCCCTACCTATATAATTGTTAGGTATAGCCAAATTAATATTATTTTGCTGAGGGGTTACAATAGTTTTTAACATAAATTTTTAATTAAGATGCATAATCAAATGTAAGCTATTTGTTAAAGTTATTTTATATATTTTTAGATACCGTAAGATGCTCCAAACTATTAAAATCTTCCATTTCAAAGTTTTCACCATCGTAATTTAAAACATATAGCGATGTGTTTTGGTGCGGATAATCGTCCATAAACGACAATGGTTTTTCAAACAACAAACACAATAACAAGCGCATTGCCCTGCCATGCATACATATTAAAACAGTTTCTTCGTTTGGTTTGGGTAAAATATATTTTACAGCTTTAACCTGCCTTACAAAAACCTCATTAGGGCTTTCGCCGCCATCAGTTTTAACATCAAAATTACCTTGGTTCCAGTTTTCTATTAATGTTCTAAAGGCTTCACGTAATTCGGGGGTGCTTTTTTGCCCTTCGTAAATTCCCCAAGCAAGCTCATCTAAACCTTCTAATTGTTCCCAAGCAATGCCTTTATCAATAAATTGGGCAACCGTTTGGTGGGTGCGTTTTAGGGTAGAGGTATAAATTTTATCGAAAGCAACATTTTTATACATCTCAAAAAATGCTTTGCCTTGGGCAATACCCGTCGCGTTTAAATCCGAATTAATGCCTCTACCTTGTACAATACCGTTCTTATTTAAGTCGGTTTCGCCGTGGCGCATAATGTAAAATTTTTTAATAATACTCATATTTTAATTTAAAACAGGTAAGGCGTAATAGCTAGGTTTTGGGGCATCGGCAAACTCAAAATGCTCGTAATCAGTAATTATGTTGTACAAAGTATCTCGCTCTAAAGGTTTTTTACCCACGCTTTTTATCAATTCAACCAGTTGTTTGGTACTCATGGCGGGGTGTTGTTCCTCGGCACCAGCCATACTATAAATTTTTGTAGTATCATCAAGCGTACCATCAATATCATCAACACCAAAATTAAGCGATAGTTGTGCAGTACTACGGCCAATCATGGCCCAATAGGCTTTAATATGGTCGAAATTATCTAAATAAATTCTAGAAATGGCATAATTTCTTAAATCTTCTACTACTGTAGATTCTTCAATATGCGACATTTGGTTGTCTTGGTTTCTAAATTTTAGCGGAATAAAAGCCTGAAAACCTTTTGTTTCGTCTTGCAACACACGCAACTTTTCTAAATGATCAACTCGATGTTCAAAACTTTCAATATGGCCGTACAGCATAGTTGCGTTAGAGCGCATACCCAATTTATGCCACTCTTTATGAATTTGTAGCCACTGCTCGCCAGTACATTTATCTTTAGCAATTTGTTCCCTAATTTCGGGATGAAAAATTTCGGCACCACCACCCGGCATCGAGTCTAAACCAGCTTCCTTCATCATCCGCATACCCGTAGCATAATCAATTTTTGCTTTCTTAAAAATATAATTATATTCTACTGGTGTTAAAGCCTTTACGTGTAAATTTGGCCGGTGAGATTTAATGGCTGTAAACAAGTTCATATAAAATTCCATATCGTATTGCGGCAAAACACCGCCCACAATATGTACCTCGGTAACAGGTTGTTGGTCATAAGCTTTAACCATATCCAACATTTCTTCCATTGTATATTCCCAACCTTCGGCTTTTTGTTTGATAAGCCTAGAGTAAGAGCAAAATTTACAATCGTAAACACATAAATTGGTAGGTTCTATATGAAAATTTTTATTAAAATATGTGTTGTTACCGTGTCGCTTTACGCGGATATGATTTGCAAGCACCCCTAAATACGGCAAATTTGCGTGTTGGTACAAATAAACACCTTCATCAAAACTAATACGTTGATTATCTAAAACTTTTTGCGCAATATTTTTATGCCTTTCGGCGATGCTTGTATCGTTTAATAAAACTTGTATTTGATTATTGGACTGCATATTTATTTTTTCGAGCTTGTGATATAGCATTTTAACAATTGTTGCTAAAATAAGTTTAAATAATAATTATGCGGGATTTTATTTGGAGAAAAATAAAATTAGAGCTGGACAGTTAAATTGCAATACAAGTAATTTTAAGTAAATTTACAATCTAACACTTAGAGATAATGAACAATACTTTTATTGGTTTTGAAGAACTAAAAAAAAATATCCTAATGAGTGGGTGTTATTAGGCAATCCCGAAATGAAAAACACTGCCGTTTTAGGAGGTATTGTATTGTATCGCAGTAAGGATAAGAAAGAAGTTTGTTACATAGGCAGAGATAAAACAGCCGAATTTGATATTGTTACCATCGCTTTTTCTGGGGATTTAAAACAACATCGTAAAATTGGAATATAGAGAAAAATATAAAGGTTTTGAAATTTGTGATTCGTAAGTGATACGAATTATGGCATTGAGGAAGTGAGATTAAGAATTATCAACCCGTTAAGTTTACCTATTTTAATAATGCACCTTTAATATTATTCAAATGATATATTGCTTTATTGGATATTGTCTCAGGGATTATATATCTATGGTATCTTGCCGTCATACAGTTTTCATATAAAAAACGGTAACTATCCTCACAATCAGGGAGATGTTCGTCCACTAAATCTGCAGTTACTTGATGCCTGCTGGGTCTTTTACCAATAAATTTAGCCGAATTATAGTAATTGTCAAAATTCAAATATTCCCTATTACCATCGTTAAATGGAAATATCTCGTGTTGAACATAATGAAGCGACGCATAAAAAGCTGTTGTAACTACCCAGTCATTACATTCACCGTTAGCCAAAAGCAATTGACAAACTTTTTCATTATGTTGTGCGTGTAATTTTTTCGACAATTTATTTTAGCTATTTAGCGTTTTTGAATAGTTTTATGAAACCCGTCGGCTTTCAAATTTTCTTCATCAATATTTCCATCGTCGAAAGTAAAGTTAAACCTAACAGAATAGTTTTCTGATTTACTAGACTTTTCTATTTTTGAAGCCACAGCGTATATTTTCGGGAATTCATCATCCAAATATCTTTCAATAGGTACAGAAATTAATACCGTTTGATTTATAAAAGAATTCATTTTTAGGTAAACACAATTTGCCGCAAGATTCATTTTTGCTAATTCATTGATAATTTCATCAACGTATGTAAACGTTAAAACAATATTAGCTTTAATTCGATCCTTTATTTTTTTATCATCTTCCTCACCACGATTAATCCATCCGTTTGTATAAAAAGACATCATATCTTTTATATATTCGTCTGAATCGTTGATTCGATTAATCCAATCTTGAGAGTCAATTGGTTTATTATGCGATACCATAATTACTTGTGAGTGTTTTTATTGTAATTTTTAAATGTTGCTTTAGAGAACGATAAAAGTAGTGATTTTTTGTCAAACATTCGACTTTAAAAATAATATTAAATCACTATATTTAAAACCGAAGCGTATTTGAAATATAGATTTGGTACTCAATATCACAAAAACCAACCCTCACAAATAAAAAAAACAATTGTAATTGTAGGTGCCACCGGAAACCTAGGCGGTAAAATAGTAAATGCTTTATTGGCTAATGGTGCAGAAGTTACCGCAATTGTTAGGCTAACTACATCCCAAAATAAAATAATTGATTTGGAGCAAAAAGGCGTTAAAGTTTTTAAAGTTGATATCACTAAAAAATATAAAATATTTAAACCAAGTGGCATTAATTTTTAAATGGCGTATTTAAACTAACAAATTTCTTTCGCCCTCTAAACACCAACTTTACCCAGCTTGGCAAGGTATGCAGTTTATGAGAGATATGATAGAAGGTCTAATTTTTTTAAAGGTATGATAATGAGCGGTATAAAAATGTAGAATGGATATCTGGTTATGATTTTTTAATTGAAAACAATGTACAGTTGAGGTAGTAGAATAGTATTGTAAAATAAATTACTGTTTTTAAGATGTCATGATATTAGCGTTGTTGCTGCAATTTGCATACAACCAGCGCATTTCAAAATCAATTTACAACTACGCCAGCAACAAACTTGCAGAAATACCTAAATCGTTATGTAAATGTTTTAAAAACTTTATACTCATTTGTTTTTTACCATTCAATATTTCCGAAATCGTACTTTTACTCATCCCGAATTTTTGTGCCAAATTATTTTGCGACAACCCTCGTTCTTGCATTTCGTAGGTTAAAGCCTGTATTGGACTAAGTTTTTCAATGGGGTAATTCTTTTTTTCGTAATCGTTTATCAATAACGATAGAACTTCTAAATTATCTCCTTCCTCCGTATTTGCTTCTGCATTAAAAACACTTGCCATTTTTTTTAACGCCAATTGGTAATCTAAGTCTGTTTTTATTGGTTTTAAGGTTTCCATAATATTTTTATTAATCTTTAAATTCTATTATTTTTTGCATCAATATTATCGTATTGTTTGTGTGTGCCTATAAATTTTATAAAACATAACTGGTAATTATAATTAAGTGCGGCTATTAGTCGGTACTTGTTTTTTGAAATATTAAATACAATTCTTTGGTTTCCAACAAAATCAGCACCCTTAAATACCTGCACTATTTGTTGCGGATTTGCAAAAATGCCTGCTTCAGCTTTACTATACCAATACTTTAAACCAATTTCGGCATCGGGGTGGTTTTGCCAAAAAAGTTTTAGTGTTTTTAAGGCGTGTATCATCATCACACAAATATAAATTAAAGTTCGCAAAAAACGAACATTTATTGAATTTAAGAATTATTTACACTTATATTATTTGCATTACCTTTCTAATACTTAAAATTTATATTTTATTAAAAACTATAATTGCTTTACTAATATTACTAATGGCAGATGAAGGTTAGCGTTTAATTTTAAAAAATTTCTAATTTTTTACTATTTCAAAAAAACACCCACCTTAAAATATTAATTTACTTAAATTGCCAAATATGAAACCAGAAACCATAGCCATACATGCCGGCAACCAAATAGATAAAAGTAGCAAAGCGGTAATACAGCCAATAACCCTTTCTACTACATTTGAGCGAGGCGAGGATGGCAATTATCCAGGTGGTTTTATGTATTCGCGATCTGATAACCCTAACAGGCAAGCTTTAGAAAATCTTTTAGCTGCATTAGAGGGTGGCGAGGCTGCGGCAGCTTTTTCTTCGGGCAATGCAGCTGCAATGGCAGTTTTTCAATCGTTACAGCCTAAAAGCCATATTATTTGCCCCGATGATATGTACCACGGTTTACGTAATCAACTCAAAATTATTTTTGCAGCTATTTTAGAATTCGATTTTATTGATGTAGGAAACTTAGCCATCGTAAAACAACATATAAAAGCAAATACCCAATTAATTTGGTTAGAAACGCCATCTAATCCTATGCTAAAAATATGCGATGTTAAAGCAATTTGCATCCTTGCCAAAGAAAACAATTTGATGGTAGCGGTCGACAATACTTTTGCAACACCAATGTGCCAGCAAGCTTTTGGCTTGGGAGCCGATTTAATAATGCATAGCACCACCAAATATTTAAGTGGCCATAGCGATGTTACAGGCGGTGCTTTAATCACAAAAAACACAAACCCGTTTTGGGATAAAATAAAAAATGTACAGGTTTATGGCGGGGCGGTTCCGTCTCCATTCGATTGTTATTTAACCGTACGGGGAATAAAAACATTACCTTATCGTATGCGTGGCCATTGCGAAAATGCAATGAAAATTGCCCAATATTTAGAAAACCACCCCAGTGTAGATGCCGTTTTTTATCCCGGTTTAGCATCGCACCCACAACACGCATTAGCAAAAACTCAAATGTTGGGTTTTGGTGCAATGCTTTCGTTTTTAGTTAAAGGTGGCGAGTTAGCGGCAAAAAAAGTAATCAACAACCTAAAAATTTTCACACAGGCAACTAGCTTAGGAGGCGTAGAAAGTTTGATAGAACACCGTTACAGCGTAGAAGGGCCAGATAGTCTAACACCTAAAAACTTGTTGCGGGTTTCGGTAGGGTTAGAGCATGTAGATGATTTATTGGAAGATTTAACCCAAGCGTTTAATAAATAACTTAAGTTTAAATGTTATTATTTTAATTTCTATACCGAATACAAACCTTAACACACAAACAAATTGCATCAATTTAACATTATACTGTAAGTTTAAATTTATCTTTATAATTTAGGCATTCAAAAAAAACCGATTATATTAAAATGAAAGTTGGCTTATTTATACCTTGCTATGTGGATCAGTTTTACCCAAACGCCGCAATAGCAACCTTACAATTGTTAGAAAAATTGGGTGTTGATGTTACTTACCCAGCCAACCAAACTTGTTGTGGTCAGCCTATGGCAAACTCTGGTTTCGAGCATCTTACAGGCGGTTGCAACACTTTGTTTATGGCTAATTTTAAAGAGTTCGATTATATAGTTGCCCCATCGGGCAGTTGCGTTTTGCATATAAAAGAGCATATTCACACATCAAATCACGAAGATGACAAAAATATAAGCGGCAAAATTTACGAGCTTACCGAGTTTTTAACCGATGTTTTAAAAGTTACTAACTTAACTGCAAACTTTCCTTTTAAAGTGGGTTTACACCAAAGTTGCCATGGGCAAAGAGGTTTACACATTTCGCAAATGAGCGAACTGGTTGAAGCACCTTTTTCTAAACCACAAACTTTGCTTAATATGGTGCAAAACATAGAAATGATTGACCTAAAACGCAAAGATGAATGTTGCGGTTTTGGTGGTACTTTTTGTGTAACCGAGGAAGCGGTATCGGCTAAAATGGGGAAAGATAGAGTTTTAGACCACGAAAATAATGGTGCCGAATATATTACAGGTGTAGATTTATCTTGTTTGATGCACATGGAAGGCATCTTGAAAAGGAAAAACAGCAAAACCAAAGTTATACACATAGCCGAAATTTTAAACGCAAGCTAAAATGATACAAGAACTAAAAGACCACGCCACACTTGCCGATGATTTTAACAAAGACGAAGACCGTGTAGGTTGGCATGATGATACCCTTTGGTGGATACGTGAAAAACGAGATAAAATTGCTTGGCAAGTACCCGATTGGGAGTTGTTGAGAGATGCTGCATCGAACATTAAAGACCACGTTTTATCGAACCTAAACCCTTATTTATTGCAGTTTGAGGCTAATGCTATAGCTAACGGAATTACCGTACATTGGGCTGCCGATGCTGCCGGGCATAACCAAATTGTGCTTAATATTTTGCGTGAAAAAGAAATAAATAAACTGGTAAAAAGCAAATCGATGCTTACCGAAGAATGCCATTTAAACGATTTTTTGGCCGATAACGGAGTAGATGTTATTGATTCGGATTTAGGCGAACGCATTGTACAATTGGCCGAAGAGCCACCTAGTCATATTGTTTTACCTTGTATTCACAAAAAAAAGGAAGAAATTGGCGCACTTTTTCACAAACATTTGGGCACACCCGAAGGCAATAGCGACCCGCAATTGCTAACCGAAGCTGCAAGGCATCACCTTCGTGAAACTTTTTTATCTCGCAAAGCTACCGTTACTGGGATAAATTTTGCCGTTGCCGAAACTGGAGAATTTGTAATTTGTACCAACGAGGGAAATGCCGATATGGGCGCTCACCTTGCCGATGTGCATATTGCCTGTATGGGTATCGAAAAAATAATTCCCGAGCGTAAAGATTTAGGCGTTTTTTTACGTTTATTGGCTCGTAGTGCAACAGGGCAACCTATAACCACTTATTCTAGTCATTTTAAAAAGCCTAGAGAAAACCAAGAAATGCATATTATTTTGGTGGATAACGGCCGTACCAAACAATTGGGAAGAGAAGATTTTAGGAACTCGCTAAAATGTATTCGTTGCGGTGCTTGTATGAACACTTGTCCGGTTTACCGCCGCAGTGGTGGCCACAGTTATCATTATGCCATTACTGGACCAATTGGGGCAATTTTAGCACCCAATTTAGATATGGAAAAATATTCCGATTTACCCTTTGCATCAACACTTTGCGGTTCATGTACAAATGTTTGTCCGGTTAAAATAGATATACACCAACAATTGTATAAATGGCGACAAGTAATTGTGCAAAACGGTTACGCACCCAAAGCTAAAGAGTTAAGTATGAAAATGATGGCTTTTACCTTATCGTCGCCTTTTGTGTACCACACCGCAGGTAAAATGGGTAGGGCTGTTTTAAAATACGCACCTTTTACGGTAAATAACAGCTTTAACCCTTGGTACAAACAACGAGATATGCCCGAAGTACCTAGTGCCTCATTTGGCGAATGGTATAAAAAAAATAGAAATTAAAATGAGCAGTAGAGCACAAATATTAGCAGCCGTTTTGGCTAACCAACCCACTATTTTACCTATGCCGGCTTTTCAACCTTTTTCGCCAACGGGCGAAAATAGTTTTGATAAATTTGTTGCAACCGCTAAAGGTATAGGCAGTAGCGTATATTTTCTTAGCGGCATAGCCCAAGTAAAACAGTTAATATACACTAATTTTTCTGCAGGAAGAATTATATCTCCAATTGAAGAATTAAGCGATGTAGCCGAATTTGATTTTGCTGATTTAGATGCCCATACTTTAGAAGACGTTGAACTGGGTGTTTTTAAAGCCCATTTTGGCGTTGCCGAAAACAGTGCACTTTGGGTAACCGAAGATTTACTGGGTAAACGGGTTTCTCCATTTATTTGCCAGCATTTAATGTTGTTGGTTAATAAAACCGATATTTTGCAAAATATGCACCAAGCTTACGATAGGATAGGAGCAGCCAATTACGATTTTGGGACTTTTATAGCTGGCCCATCAAAAACTGCCGATATTGAGCAATCGTTGGTTTTAGGCGCACACGGCCCACGTAGTTTAGCAGTTGTAATTTTAGATTAGGGTTTTTTATAGTTAATTTGTTGATTATTAGTTATATCAATAGTATAAACTATTTTTTGCGTTAACGACGGTAGCGGCTTGCCTGTCCGGCAGGCAAGCATACTTTTTTTTAGCCGAATCTCCCACCTCGGGGGTTGGAGGGATAGATAAATAAAAAAAGATACAGCCCTTCCTTTGTCAGGATAAACTCCGAGCGTGTTACTTTGCCTACCGGCAGGCAGGAAACGCCCTAATCATAATTAAAACTATAAAAAACAGTGGATTAAAATTGGAACTCTGGCAAAAACTTTTTAACAGCCATACAAAATCTATAATTTCTATTCCAATTAATTGATATAAAAAACAACTTAACGTATCAATTCAATTTAGAATTTTTCTAAATCAAAAATCTAAAAAACAATAAACTTAGAATTGTGTTTAGATTGTTTGGTACATTAGGTTTAAATACATTTGAAAACTTTTTCTATAAGCGATATTGAGAACCTTACGGGTATTAAAGCACATACTATAAGGGTGTGGGAGCAGCGGTATAATTTTATTGCTCCTAAACGCACATCCACAAATATTCGCTATTACGATGACGATGATTTATGCCTGTTTTTAAACATATCAACCCTAAGCGAAAACGGATATAAAATAAGTAAGATATCGCAAATGTCTGCTCACGAAATTTGCGAGTTAGTAAATACGCTACAACAAGATTATTACAACGTAAATGTACAAGTACAAACCCTTTCTAACGCCATGTTAAAAATGGATGAAGCAGAGTTTGACGATATTTTTGATAAATGTATTGCAGATTTGGGTGTACAGCAAACTATCGAAACTATTATTTTTCCGTTTATGCGCAAAGTTGGGTTTATGTGGCAGGTTAACACTATAAATATTGCTCACGAGCATTTTGCAACCCACAAAATAGAACAACGTTTAATAGCCGAAACAGCTTTTTTAAAACACAAAAAAAAGATTAAAAAAATAAAATATCTTCTTTTTTTGCCACCAAACGAAACTCACCAAGTTGGGCTTTTATACACCCAATATCTTTTAAAATTAGAAGGGCATCAAACCTTATATCTTGGGCAAAACCTTCCTTTCGATAGTTTAAAAGAAGCGGTTACTTATTTCGAGCCTGATTTTGCGCTCACGGCCTTAACTATAGCAAATCCAAATTACGATACTTTAACCTTAATAAATAAGCTTTTAGTAAACATTGGCAACGCCAAACTATTTGTAGCTGGGGCACTTATTCATAATGTAGTTTTACCCGAAAACCCCAATTTAATACCAATTAATAATATGTCGGCATTTAAAGAAAGTATTGAAAACGTTTGTTTGTAAGACTTTTTTTCAACTATTAACCATCTGTTTTTCAAAACTGAATTTTATAAATAACTTGTTTAAAAATACTTTCATCCCTTTTTTTTTAAATAATAAACCGTTTTCATTTTTTATTATTATTTAGCGGTTTTGCATCGTATTTTTTTACTTTTGTCATTCAACAAAATATATCAATTTTAAATGGATAATTTATCTTATCTCAGTAACGCCGACCCATCGTTTATAGATTCGCTTTACCAATCGTACCAAACAAATCCCGAATCGGTAGATTTTGGCTGGCAAAAATTTTTCGAAGGTTTTGATTTTGGTCAAAACGGTGAAACTTCGGGTTTGCCTAATAGCGATGTAGCCTCTCCGCATATTTTAAAAGAAATTAATGTGCTTAATATGATAAAGGGCTACCGCGAACGTGGCCATTTATTTACTAAAACTAACCCAGTTAGAGAACGTAGGCAGTATTTCCCAGGAAAAGAGTTAGAAACATTTGGTTTGGCCGATGCCGATTTAGAAACCTATTTTGATGCAGGTGCCGAAGTTGGTTTAGGAAAAGCTAAACTTAAAGATATTTTAAAGCTTATCGAAGAAACCTATTGCGAATCTATTGGAGTTGAGTACCGCTATTTGCGCAATCCTATAAAATTAGAGTGGTTTGAAAAACAAATAGAACGTGTTGATGGCATACCCGAGTTTAGCGTAGCAAAAAAGAAACAAATACTAAATAAGCTAAACCAAGCCGTAGTTTTCGAGAATTTTTTGGGGACAAAATTTTTAGGCCAGAAACGTTTTTCGCTCGAAGGAGCCGAGAGTATGATACCCGCCCTTGATTTTGTGATAGAAAAAGGTGCCGATTTAGGTATCGAAGAGTTTGTGATAGGGATGGCACACCGTGGCCGTTTAAATGTTTTGGCCAATATTATGGGCAAAACTTACAAAGATATTTTTTCGGAATTTGATGGTAAATACAAAGAAGAATTGCCTTTTGGCGGAGATGTAAAATATCATTTGGGTTTCTCTAGCGATATTGTTACCGTAAACGATAAAAAAGTACATTTAAGTTTATGCCCAAATCCATCGCATTTAGAAACCGTAAGTGCTGTTGTTGAAGGTATAACCCGCTCTAAAGCCGATTTAAAATTTACAGGCGATTATAAGAAAATTGCGCCTATTTTAATTCACGGCGATGCATCAATTGCCGGCCAAGGTTTGGTGTACGAGGTATTGCAAATGGCAAAGTTGGATGCTTATACTACCGGCGGAACCATACATTTAATCATTAACAACCAAATTGGTTTTACAACTAATTTTAAAGATGCTAGGTCATCAACCTATTGTACCGATATTGCAAAAATTACTTTATCGCCAGTTTTTCACGTAAATGGTGATGATGTTGAGGCTTTATTATATGCCATAAATATTGCAATGGAATACCGCCAACGTTTCCATAACGATGTGTTTATAGATATTTTATGCTACCGCCGATACGGCCATAACGAAGCCGATGAGCCAAGGTTTACGCAGCCTTTATTGTATAAAAAAATTGAAGCTCACCCAAACCCTCGAGAAATATATTTAGAAAAACTATTGGCTCAAGGCACTATTGATGCCGCTACGGCAAAACAAATTGATAAAGATTTTAGAAATATTTTACAAGAGCGTTTAGCAGAAGCAAAAGCCGGCAAAGGTGCAATGTCAAATCCTACTTTTTCTGGTGCTTGGTCTAAAATTAGGTTTTCTAACCCAGCCGATTTTGATAAATCTCCGGCCACAGCCGTAACCGAAAAAACATTTTTAACCTTAGCCAAAAACATTGCTACATTACCTACTGATAAAAAGTTTTTAAGCAAAATTGATCGTTTGTTTAAAGACCGTTTAAATATGGTAGATACCCAAACTTTTGATTGGGCAATGGGCGAAGCTATGGCTTACGCTACTATGTTAGATGAAGGTTATAGAGTACGTATGAGCGGGCAAGATGTAGAACGTGGTACTTTTTCGCACCGCCACGCTGTGGTAAAGGTTGAAGACTCGGAAGAAGAATATACACCATTAGCCAACATTTCGGCAACACAAGGGCATTTTGATATTTTTAATTCGCACCTAAGCGAGTATGGCGTTTTAGGTTTCGAGTATGGTTATGCAATGGCAAACCCCAATGCTTTAACCATTTGGGAAGCCCAATTTGGCGACTTTTTTAATGGTGCTCAAATCATTATCGACCAATATATTGCTGCTGCCGAAACCAAATGGCAACGTGGTAATGGCTTGGTAATGTTGCTGCCTCACGGTTACGAAGGCCAAGGACCCGAGCATTCGTCGGCAAGAATTGAACGCTTTTTAGAGCTTTGTGCCGAGCATAATATGTACGTTACCAATTGCACTACCCCAGCCAATTTTTTCCACGCCTTACGCCGCCAAGTAAAAAGCGATATACGTAAACCCTTAATAGTTTTTAGCCCTAAAAGTTTGTTGCGTTACCCTAAATGTGTGTCGCCATTGGCCGATTTTACAACTAAAGATTTTAGCGAAGTGATTGATGATGAAAACGTTAAAGCTAAAGCCGTAGAACGAGTATTGCTATGTAGTGGTAAAATATATTACGATTTGTTAGAAGAGCAAATTAAAACTAAACGTACCGATGTAGCCATTGTACGTTTAGAGCAAATGTACCCAACGCCATTTAAACAATTAGAAGCTATAAAAGAAAAATATAGCAAAGCCGAGTTTGTGTGGGTACAAGAAGAACCCGAAAATATGGGCCCGTGGCCATTTATTTGTCGTACTTTCCGTAAATTATCGTTTAATTTTGAGGTAATATCGCGTAAAGCGAGCAGCAGCCCAGCAACTGGTTTTGCCAAACAACACATTGCCGAGCAATTGGCGATTGTTAGCAAAGCTTTTGAAGAAAAAGCCCACGAAAGCGTTAAGCAAACTATAAAAAACACTACCGAAAAAGCTATAAAAGTTGATTAATATTATTTTAAATTGATATGAGTTTAGAAATTAAAGTGCCTACCGTTGGCGAATCTATTACCGAAGTTATTTTATCTAAATGGATAAAAAAAGATGGCGATGCTGTTGAAATGGATGAAGTTATAGCCGAATTAGAATCGGATAAGGCAACATTTGAGCTAACTGCCGAAGCCGCTGGCACTTTAAAAACCATTGCTAACGAAGGAGATACTTTAGCTATTGGGGCATTGGTTTGCACTATTGATGGTGCTACAACAATCGACTCGGCTAGCGAAGCTATAAAACCCGTTAAATACGAAGCTACTGTGGCTGTTAATGTTACCGAAAAAACAACCTCGGTTTTGGATGTTAAAATACCAGCCGTAGGCGAATCTATAACCGAAGTTACTTTAACCCGTTGGATTAAAAAAGACGGCGAAGCGGTAGAAATGGATGAGGCTATTGCCGAGTTAGAATCGGATAAAGCAACTTTCGAACTCCCAGCCGAGCAGGCGGGCATATTAAAAACATTAGCTAACGAGGGCGATACCATCGCTATTGGTACTATTGTAGCAAGTATTAGCGGTGGCACAGCATCAGCACAAAGCCCAGCAAAAGCCGAAACGGTAGCAGCACAAAATCCCGTGGCAACGGCAAATAATGTGGCTTACGCCGATAAAACCCCATCACCAGCGGCAGCAAAAATATTAGCCGAAAAAGGCATTGATGCCAGCACTGTAAGTAGCACAGGCGTAGGCGGACGTATTACCAAAGAAGATGCGCTAAAAGCCGAAGCTTTAAAAGTTGCTGCAAAACCAGTTGTTGCACAAGCAGTAGCACCTGTAACTGCACAAAGTGGCGAACGTGTAGAACGAAGAGAAAAAATGTCGCCTTTGCGAAAAACCATAGCCAAGCGTTTGGTTGCCGTAAAAAACGAAACGGCAATGCTTACTACTTTTAACGAAGTAAATATGGCACCCGTAATGGAGTTGCGAAAAAAATATAAAGACCAATTTAAAGAAAAACACGGCGTAGGTTTAGGCTTTATGTCGTTTTTTACCAAAGCGGTAACCGAGGCTTTAAAAGATTTTCCAGCGGTTGGTGCCCGTATAGAAGGCGAAGAATTTGTGTACAGCAACTTTGCCGATATTTCTATTGCGGTATCTGCCCCTAAAGGTTTGGTAGTGCCAGTAATTAGAAATGCCGATGCAATGAGCTTGGCGCAAATAGAAAAAGCTGTTGTAGCTTTGGCTACCAAAGCTCGCGATAGCAAACTAACAATTGAGGAAATGACAGGCGGTACTTTTACCATTACCAATGGTGGTGTTTTTGGTTCGATGATGAGTACACCTATTATTAATGCGCCACAATCGGCCATTTTAGGTATGCACAACATTGTTGAACGCCCAATGGCCGAAAACGGACAGGTGGTAATTCGCCCAATGATGTACTTGGCTTTATCATACGACCATAGAATTATTGATGGAAGAGAATCGGTAGGGTTTTTGGTACGGGTGAAGCAATTGTTGGAAGACCCAAGTAGGTTGTTGTTGGGGGTGTAGAAAAAGTTTTCTATGTTTAGCTGGGTATTTAAGAGATAGGCTTTGCGTAAACCTTTGCATACTTTGCGGTAAAATTTTTTGATACGTTTTTTTACCGCAAAGAGCACAGAGTGAAGGCGCAAAGAACACAAAGTTGGATGTAGGAAAAATTTAAAATAAATTTTCTATAAATAAAGAGAAGTGCTGCAAGGCAGGGAACTGGCTCAAATAAATACCTCAATACCAGCCAAAATATATTTATATTTGAATAAACTAACGATATATGAACGCTACCATAAGTTTAAAATTATTTGATATTACCCAAGAATTTATCAAGGATAAAGACAAAGCAAGAGAATTTGTTGCTAAAATTGAAGAAACAATTGATAATAAATTTAATACCGAAAAAAGTAATTTAGTTTCAAAACTAGATTTAGCCGAAATGGAAACTAGGGTTGAAAAAAGAATGTCGGATATAAACAAAACCATATATATTGTGGGTTTAATTCAGTTTATCGCCATAGTGGGTAGCGTATTAGCCATTGTAAATTTTATGATAAAGTAGTTTTTTTTCAAAAAACCAAATTATGGTAAATCTTTCAATGATGTACTTAGCCTTATCATACGACCATAGAATTATTGATGGAAGGGAATCGGTAGGGTTTTTAGTTAGGGTAAAACAGTTGTTGGAAGACCCAAGTAGGTTGTTGTTGGGGGTGTAAAGGATTTGATTAATACATTTAGTTAGGTGTAAAATTGATATACTTTGCGTAATTCTTTGCAATCTATGCGGTAAAATATTTTGATAAGTTTTTTTACCGCAAAGAGCACAGAGAACACAAAGCTGGGTTAATAAAACCCAAATATAATTTAGGCGAGCGTTTAAGAGTAAAATTATTTATTCTAAACAATTTTACTCTTAAACTAATTGATTACATTTGTTAATAAAATAAGTTTAGTATTATGAATAGTAAATACTTCTTCTACGGTTTTTTTTCTGTTTTTGGCTTATTTACCATAAACGAAATCAAACAAAAAAAGCAAACTACTAACGATAGGTTGTCATCTTACTGGGCTAAAGTGGGTTATACTGTAAACAAAGTTTATAATGAGCAAAAGCCAACTACCAAATAAGCCCAACTCGCATAACGTACAACAAGTATCGGTAAGCAAAACATCTTTTTATCAAGGGCAATTACCACCGCCGGAAATGATGGAGCGTTACAATAACATAGACGCTACCTTTGCAAACCGAATTATAACAATGGCAGAAAAAGAAGCCATACATAGCCACAAAATAGAAAACAGAACAAGTAATATAATGCTAATATCTATGATATTAGGGATGTTATTTGCTTTCGCATCTGTTCTTATAGTTTGTTTTTTGGTTTATTTTGCATTAGCAAATGGCTTTAGTGTTGCGGCATCTACCATAGCAGTGGGGGTAATCGTAGGCATAGCTGGCATTTTTTTATACAGAAAACAAAAAGACAGTAGCCTGTAATTATCTTGCTTTGTGTTTATGCGTGGCAAATACAATAAACTGTTGTTTATTAAGTGATTGGTAAATAAAAATTATTGGAGCGTGGGACACGCACCAAGGCGGGGGGAAATAATTTTATTGGAGCATAGATACGCACCAAGGCAATACTTTAAGAATAATATTTATGAAAAAAATTATCTTTAACCTTATTTTGTTGTGTAGCATAAGCAATGTATTATTTGCACAGCAATGGGATCTACCACCTATTTTATTAGGAAAGTCACAAGAGTTTGTGAAGAAATACGCAATTGATAGTATAGGTGTAGAATTTATAGAAAGCAAGTATTCTAATATTGGTAATCCTTTTCTCGCATCTATTTTAAAGTTTAGTTTAATTACAGAAACTGGTTCGCTTAATAATAGCGCATTTTCTGCATTTTATTCTTTTACTACTACAGATAAATGTGCACGTTGTAGTTATTCCTTTTTAAACAAGAATGACATTAAGAATATTGTAGATATTTTGTCTAAAAATAACCATTATGTAAGAAATGAAGGAGAATTCTCTTGGCAAAGCGTAGATTATGGCTATACAGCTGTCATTAATAATGCACAAGAAACTGGATTCACACTCACATATGAATTCCGAAGACCGAAAAAAGAGTAAATTAAGGCAGTAGCTACTTAATATTAAGAGCTAAAACTTAGTAATGTTTAATACATTGAAAGTTACATTTTTAATCAATAACTAAATTGACAAAAAATTACTTTAAAGACAAATCGTCCGAGTTAATAGCCCAATTGAAATCGGTATCACCGAAAAACAATGAAAAAGGGTACATTGTCCTAAAAGAGGTATTTACTTGGTTACTTGAAATGGCGAATTCTTTATATGATTGTGATTATTCAAGATGGGACAGTTTTCGTGAAGGTGTTATGAATACTAAAAACAATCATATAGATTCATTAAATTCAAAAACCATCAAATCAAGGCTAACAGATGCTTACAGACTAGGTTATGAACAAACTTTAGACGATCTCATTACAATTAATGAGTGGTCTAAGGGAGATTTAAATACTCCAACGGTGATTGGTGGCGCCTAGGTAAACAAAGTTTGTAACTTTGTAAGGCAAATTAGGCTATTTAAAGGTGTTCCAATATTTTTATAAATTTGACTTATGGGAAAGTTAAAAAATGCTGAAACTAATTATGCTATACCCTCAAATGCAATGACCGAAAAAGAAATGCAATTGATGGTAACACAAGCGCAGGCAGGTAAGTTTTATTCTATGCAGGTGTTAAAGCAAAAAATTGCCCAGTGGAAATTTAAATACGCCCAGTAATTGTAAGCGAAATTGCTATAAAAAGTTTAGAGCAAATTTACAATTACGGAGTTGAAACATTTGCTTACAATACAGCAACACTATTTATAGAAGAATTGTATCAACACATTTCTCAGTTATCAACCGCATTTCTACTACACCCCGAATGTCAATTTGTAGTTACCAAAAACAATAGTTATCGGAATTTAATTCACGGTAATTATATGGTTATATATCGTATTACAGCTAAAAAAATCGAAGTTTTAAATGTTTTAAACAGTAGTAGAAGTCCAACTAAAATTAAGGCATCAAAAAAAAATTAAAGTATAAGTTGTAGATTTTATTAACACTCTTCGTGGTTTGCTACCTCGAAGCCCAGGGCTAACGCATTTAAAAAAGCCCTAAAACCAACTCTCTAAAATCGTCGTTTAAGCAAGCAGACTCTCTTTTTTTGGGTTTAGTCAATATCACATC
>REAS01000063.1 GCA_004294495.1 Sphingobacteriales bacterium | reverse complement strand
CGGTTAACGACGGCAGCGGCATCCTTTTTTTACGCCGAATCCCCCCCTTCGGGGGTCGGGGGGATAGACAAATAAAAAAAGATATAGCGGACGGCGTGTGAAAACGCCCCAATCATTACAAAAACAGTATTTATTAATCGAACTCAGTTTAATAAGTTTTTTTTAGTAAAAAAAAATACCCAAAACCATTATAAACAACTATTTGTAAATAAAAAATTTAATTCGATGGTTAATTATTGTATTTGTTTAGTATAAATTAATACCCGTTTTGGTAAATATTAGACCTCCAAAACCATACGTATATAAAGCACATTAAATAATTATAGTATATTTTAAACAACAAGTTAAAAAAATACACTAAATTTTAATTCTAAAAATTACTTTTACACTATGAACATTCTTTTAATTGGTGCTGGCGGCCGCGAAAACGCTTTTAGTTTTAAAATTACCCAAAGTAAGCATTGCGAAAAACTTTTTATTGCCCCAGGCAATGCTGGTACGGCTCAATTTGGCCAAAATTTAGATATAAATGTTTTAGATTTTAATGCGGTAAAAGCAACAGTTTTAGCCAACAACATCAACTTTGTAATTGTAGGCCCCGAAGAGCCATTGGTGCGTGGCATACACGATTATTTTTTGGCTGATGCCGATTTAGCCCACATACCCGTAATTGGCCCTAAAAAAGATGGAGCTCAACTTGAGGGAAGTAAAGATTTTTCTAAACAATTTATGCACAAATATGGCATACCCACAGCTGCATCTAAAACTTTTACAATAGATAATTTACCAGAGGGAATTGCCTATTTAGAAAGCCACACCCTACCCATAGTATTAAAAGCCGATGGTTTAGCCGCCGGTAAAGGAGTATTAATTTGCAATAGCATAACCGAAGCCCAAACCGAATTAACACTAATGTTAGCCGAAGCTAAATTTGGTAAGGCCAGCGAGATGGTAGTAGTAGAGGAGTTTTTAAATGGTATAGAACTTTCGGTATTTGTAGTAACCGATGGTACAAATTACGTAATACTGCCCGAAGCTAAAGACTATAAACGAATTGGCGAAGCAGATACGGGCTTAAATACAGGAGGTATGGGAGCAATTTCGCCAGTACATTTTGCCAATGCTGCATTTTTACAAAAAGTAGAGGAGCGTGTAATTATACCCACAATTAACGGTTTAAAAGCCGAGGGCATACATTACAAAGGCTTTATTTTTATTGGTTTGATGAATGATAATGGGGAACCTAACGTAGTAGAATACAATTGCCGCATGGGCGACCCTGAAACCGAAAGCGTACTTCCGCGTATTGAAAGCGATTTTTTAGAGCTATTAATGGCTGTTGCCGATGAAAACGTGGCAAACTATAAATTGCAAATTTCCCCAAAAACAGCTGCTACAATTATGTTAGTATCGGCTGGTTACCCAAGTAATTATATAAATGGAAAAACCATAACTGGTTTAGAAAACGTAAAAGATTCGATGGTTTTTCATGCTGGCACAATTAGCGAAAACAACACAATTAAAACCAATGGTGGCCGCGTTTTAGCCATTACTAGTTTACAAAACGATTTATTTACCGCCGTACAACAAGCCACTGCCGATGCCGGCAGAGTATATTACGATGGTGTTTACTTTAGACGAGATATTGGGTTTGATTTGTTGTAAACAATTTACCTAAACCCAAATATAGAATTGTATTTTTAGCCCACACAAAACCAATTATGAGCAAAATAAACAAAGCGCAAGATGCATTAGATTATCACGCAAAAGGCCGCCCTGGTAAAATACAAGTTGTACCCACAAAACCAACAAGTACACAACGAGATTTAACTTTAGCTTACTCGCCGGGTGTTGCCGTACCATGTTTAAAAATTGCCGAAAACAAAGAGGATGTTTATAAATATACAGCAAAAGGAAACTTGGTGGCTGTAATTAGCAACGGTACTGCTGTTTTGGGCTTGGGTAATATTGGTCCCGAAGCTGGCAAACCTGTTATGGAAGGCAAAGGCTTACTGTTTAAAATATTTGCCGATATTGATGTGTTTGATTTGGAGCTTGATACCGAAAATGTAGATGAGTTTGTAATGATTGTTAAAGCCTTAGAACCAACCTTTGGCGGCATAAACCTCGAAGATATTAAAGCTCCCGAATGTTTTGAAATTGAACGAAGACTGAAAGCCGAAATGAAAATTCCGGTAATGCATGACGACCAACACGGTACCGCAATAATATCGGCGGCAGCCTTAATTAACGCTTGCGAAATACAAAAAAAGAAACTTGATAAAATAAAAATTGTAATAAACGGTGCTGGTGCAGCCGCAATTTCATGTACAAAACTATATGTTTCGTTAGGTGCAAAAAAAGAAAACCTAGTAATGTTGGATAGGCAAGGAGTTATAAGGGCAAATCGTGAAAACTTAGAACCAACTAAAGCCGAGTTTGCCACCACCCGAGATATACACACCTTAGCCGATGCAGTAAAAAACGCCGATGTATTTATAGGACTTTCATCAGCAGATGTATTAACTGCAGATATGTTACTAACAATGGCTAAAAACCCCATTGTTTTTGCAATGGCAAACCCAAACCCCGAAATTGATTACAACTTAGCCGTAAAAACCCGTAAAGATATTATTATGGCAACCGGCCGGTCCGATTTTCCTAACCAAGTAAATAATGTACTCGGTTTCCCTTATATTTTTAGAGGTGCGCTTGATGTTAGAGCTACCGCTATTAACGAAGAAATGAAAATTGCAGCTGTAAAAGCAATTGCCACATTAGCCAAAGAAACTGTACCCGAGGCTGTAAATTTAGCTTACAATACCAAAAATTTGCGTTTTGGAAAAGACTATATCATACCAAAACCTATCGACTTTAGATTAATTAGTACAGTTGCGCCAGCGGTTGCAAAAGCAGCAATGGAATCGGGCGTGGCAAGGCATAATATTACCGATTGGGATAAATATTGCCAAGAACTTAACGAACGTTTAGGTATGGATGATGTAATTTTACGCACCATAACCAATAAAGCTAAAGCAAACCCAAAACGTGTTGTTTTTGCTGAAGCAGATAATTACAAAATTTTAAAATCGGCTCAAATAGTTAAAGATGAGGGCATTGCCGTACCAATTTTATTGGGTAATAAAACAGTTATTCATAAAATTATTCGTGAAAACGAATTGGAGCTAGATGGTGTTCAAATTATAGACCCAATTGAAGAAAAGGAACTTTTTGAACAATACGCACAAAACTTATACGCAAAGCGTGGTAGAAGAGGCATAACACTATACGAAGCCCGCAAACTAATGCGAGACCGTAACTATTTTGGTGCTTCTATGGTACAGTTTGGCCATGCCGATGCGTTAATATCGGGCTTAACCCGAAACTACGCAACTACCGTAAAACCCGCACTGCAAATTATAGGTACCGAAACAGGCGTTAATCGTGTGGCAGGTATGTATATGATGCTTACCAAACGCGGCCCTGTATTTTTTGCCGATACCACCATAAACGTAAACCCCGATGCGCAAGAATTGGTTGATATAACGGTTTTAGTTAATAAATCTGTAAGTCAGTTTAATATTGTACCCCGTATTGCCCTGTTATCATACTCTAACTTTGGCTCTAACGAGGGCGAAGCACCACATAAAATACGCGAGGCAGTAAGTATTTTACACAGCAAATATCCCGATATGATTGTTGATGGCGAAATGCAAGCAAATTTTGCACTTAATTCGGCTTTACTAAACGATAATTTTCCTTTTTCTAAATTAAAAGATGCTCCAGCAAATACTCTGGTTTTCCCAAGTTTAGATGCTGGTAATATTGCTTACAAAATGTTACAAGAAATAGGCGGAGCAGAAGCTATTGGCCCCATACTTTTAGGTATGAATAAACCTGTACACGTTTTACAGCTAGATAGTTCGGTACGAGAAATAGTAAATATGGTTACCATAGCTGTGGTAGATGTGCAAACTAAACAAGATGAGTTTGCCAAAAATTCATTACTTTCGGCTGCTAAAAAAAGATAATTAAAACAAAATATGTACGCTTATATTGATGGTAAATTAACTTATAAATGCCCAGCCTATGTTATAATAGAAGCCGGCGGAATTGGCTATCAATTACATATTTCGTTACATACTTTTGTAGCGGTTAAAGACCAAGAAAAGTGCAAGTTATATGTTTGGCTTCACGTAAAAGAAGATGCACACACCTTATATGGCTTTGCCGATGAAGGCGAAAAACGACTTTTTTTACATCTAATTTCTGTGAATGGTATTGGCCCGGGTACAGGCCGTATGATGCTATCGTCTATATCTCCCATAGAAATTCAAGAGGCTATTATTAAAGGGGATATTGATCAAATAAAACGAATAAAAGGTATTGGCCCAAAATCGGCGCAACGCCTAATTATAGAATTACAAGATAAATTGCAAAAAGAAGGTAGCGGAACATTAATTACTATGCCTGTAAACAATACTGCTCGCGACGAAGCGTTATCTGCATTAATAATGTTAGGTTTTGCAAAAACAGCAGCCGATAAAACTATTGATAACGTAATGAAAGCCTCAACAGAAACATTATCGGTTGAACAAATAATTAAAACAGCCCTTAAAAGCTTATAAAAAAAATAAATATAATTTGAAAAAATACGTCGTTTTTTTTGTAGCTAACATAATTGCTTTATTTATTTTTTGCTTTACGCCGATGAGCTTATTTGCACAAATAAAAAAACCAGTTGCAAAAAACCCTGCCGATAGCTTAAAACTTAAATACCCCTTAAAAGATAGTTACATAACCCCATTTATTGTACCCACACAATTTGGCTTAACGGATCCCGAAAATATTACCCGAAGTGTTGAGTATGATGCAAAAACCAACCGCTACGTGGTTAAAGAAATGGTTGGAGACCAAGTTTACCGCCAACCTCAATACCTTACTTTTAAAGAGTACCAAGCCTTATCGTTAGAGAAAGTAAAAACCGATTATTGGCATAATTTGGTACCAAATTTATCAGCAGCGGCAGCTAAAAAAGGGTTGGGTGCAAACATAAAAATTAGAAATAAAATTTTTGAAAAAGTTTTTGGCGGCAATACCATTAGTGTAATACCCCGCGGAAGTGCCGATTTAACTTTGGGCGGCCGTATAAACCGCAACGAAAACCCACTTTTTAACGAGCGCCAACGTAAACAAACTAACTTTAATTTTAACCAGCGCATACAAATGAATTTGGCGGGTAAAATTGGCGAACGGTTAAAAATGAATTTAAATTACAGTACCGAAGCTCAGTTTGATTTTGAGAACCAAATTAAACTAGATTTTCCGGGTAAAAAAGACGATATTTTACAACGTTTAGAAGTTGGTGTGGTAAGTTTTCCGCTTAATACACAGCTTATTACTGGTACACAAGCATTATTTGGTATAAAAACCCAGCTACAATTTGGGCGTTTAAATGTTACTACTTTGTTTTCGCAACAACGTTCGCAAGCTAAAGAAATTACCATCACTAATGGTTCGCAACAAAATGAATTTCGTATTACATCAGACAGTTACGAGGCTAATAAACATTACTTTTTATCCCAATATTTCCGCAACAACTACAATAAGGCAATGTCTAATTTGCCTATTATTACTTCGCCAATAAACATAACTAAATTAGAAGTTTGGGTAACCAATAAAACAAATAGTACTGCCGACTCTAGAGATATTTTAGCCTTTATGGATTTAGGCGAAAGTAGGCCATATAACACATTATTTACCGGAGGAGCAGGGTTTAGCCCATATCCATCGGCATTTACCGATAACCCCAAAAATTTACAGCAGCTTCAATCAAGCAATTTATTGCAACGTATACCAGCAAACTCTAGGCAAACCAACAATAACGAGATAGATGATTTTTTTCAAGCAAATGGCAGTACCGATAATTATGCTAAAATCACCTACGCTCGTAAATTAAACGAGAAAGAATATACAATGAACCCAGTTTTGGGTTTTATATCGCTAAACGCAGCCTTAAATACTGATGAAGTTTTGGCCGTAGCTTACCGCTATACTGTAAATGGTGTTGAGTACCAAGTGGGCGAGTTTTCTAATGATTTAACAGTTGATGCAGGTACGCCAAAAGTGCTTTATACCAAGCTGTTAAAAAATCAAACCATAAAAACCAATTTACCTATTTGGCAACTAATGATGAAAAACATTTACTCGTTAAATGCTTATGAAATTAGTCCGCAAGATTTTAAATTGAGCATTACAAGGGTTGATAACAATACAGCCGTTGAAAAACCAATGATTGATGAAGGTGAAAAGGTTGACCCCGTAAACCCAGTTAATTCAAAAAAACGCACAAAATTAAAAGGTAAATTGTGGCTACAAGTAACAGGTTTAGATAGGATAAATCAACAACGAGACGATGTACCCGATGGCTATTTCGATTTTTTACCGGGCATAACCATCGACCCTGTGAATGGGCGTATAATATTTCCTTTTATTGAGCCTTTTGGTAAAGATTTAGCTGCAAAATTTGATGTTAACGAAACAGCGTTGCGAGATAAATACGTTTACCAACCACTTTACGATTCTACCCAAGCATTAGCACAACAATATTTCCCAAGCTTAAACAGATATGTTATAAAAGGTACATATCAATCGTCGGTAAGTTCCGAGTTTCAGTTAAATGCTATTAACGTACCCGAGGGTTCGGTGGTGGTAACTGCCGGTACTTTAAAACTAACCGAAGGAGCTGATTATACAGTTGATTATAATATTGGCCGAGTTAAAATTTTAAATACAGCATTGCTAAACTCGGGCCAAGCCATAAAAATTAGGTTAGAAAGTAACGAGCTTTTTGGTGTACAACAAAAAAGCTTATTTGGTACAAGGTTAGAATATAAAGTAAGCGATAAAATAAACTTTGGGGCTACGTACCTAAAACTTACCGAGCAGCCTATAACACCAAAAGTAAATTTTGGCGAAGAGTCGGTATCAAATAGTATTTACGGTTTCGATGTTAATTATAGTGCAAGCAGCAGGTTGTTAACAAGGTTAGTTGATAAAATTCCTTTCATATCAACCAAAGCCCCATCATCGGTATCGTTTAATGGCGAGTTTGCCACTTTTCAACCTGGCCACCCAAAAGCCTTAAACTTTGCGGGCAACAATAAAGGCGCAAGTTATATTGATGATTTTGAAGCAAGTAGGTCTATAATTGATTTAAAGGCTCCAACAATGTGGCAAATATCTGGTACACCGCAACTTTTTGACGAAGCTAAATTCTCTAACAAATTAGAATACGGATTTAACCGTTCAAAAATATCTTTTTTTACCATCGACCCACTTTTTTATAACCGTAGCGGTACACTTACGCCAGCAAATATTAAAAATAATAAAGGCGAATTATCCGACCCTTACGTTAGAGAGGTTTTAGAAACAGAAGTTTTCCCAAATAGGCAAAACCCTACGGGTACAACCTTAACCCTTCCTACTTTTAATGTTGCCTATTACCCAATGTTGCGTGGGCCATACAACTTTACATCAACAGGCATAAATAATTTCGGCAATTTTACCAACCCTCGTAGTAAATGGGGAGGCTTATTTAGAAGAATAGATAACAACGATTTTGAAGCTTTAAACATAGAATTTATTGAGTTTTGGGTGTTAGACCCATTTTTGAAAAATCCAAACGCAACTGGTGGCGATTTATATTTTAACTTAGGTAACCTATCGGAAGATGTGCTTCGAGATGGCCGTAAAGGTTTAGAGAACGGCTTACCTGCAGATGGTAATCCCGACCGTACCGACGAAACTGCTTGGGGGCGTGTACCAAAATTGCAACCCATTATACAAGCTTTTGATAATAACCCAAGCGCAAGACTTATACAAGATGTTGGTATTGATGGGTTAAGCAATGCGCAAGAAAGTCAGAAATTTGCAACTATTTTACAGCCTATTATTGGGCAGTTAAATTCCGCAGCAGCGGCACAATTAAAAGCCGACCCTGCCAGCGATGATTACTCTTACTTCCGTAGCCCTTTACTAGACCAGCAAAATGCGGGTATTTTAAAACGTTACGAAAACTTTAATGGTACCGAAGGAAACTCTAAAACTTCACAACAATCCCTTACCGAAACAGGTATTGAAAATTCGGCGTCAACCGCCCTGCCCGATGGTGAAGATATTAACCGAGACAACAACCTTACCCGAGCCGATGAGTATTTTGAATACAAAGTAAGTATGCGCCCACAAGATTTACAAGTAGGTAAAAACTTTATAGTAGATAAAGTATCATCTAACATAAAATTGGTTGATGGCACATCGCAAAACGCCACTTGGTACCAGTTTAGGGTTCCTATTGCACAATACGATAATAAAATTGGAAGCATTCAAGATTTTAAATCGATACGCTTTATGCGGATGTTTTTAACCGAATTTGCCGATACAACCGTATTGCGTTTTGCAAAATTGCAATTGATACGTGGCGAGTGGAGACGCTTTAATGCCGAGAAAAATATAACCAAAGCTATTAAAGACCCAGGTGTTACTGCTCTTGGATTAGATAACTCGGTTTTAGATGTTAGTATTGTAAACATTGAGGAAAATGGGAACAAAACCCCTATACCTTATGTGGTGCCACCAGGAATATTACGTGAGCAGGATTTTTCTAATTTTAGAGGAAACTCGGTGCAAAACGAACAATCGCTTTCGGTTAAAGTAAAAAATTTAAGAGACGGTTATTCAAGAGCAGCATATAAAACTACGGTAAACGATTTTAGATCGTACAAACGCCTACAAATGTTTATGCATGCAGAAGGCGAGCAATTAAGAGACGGTGATACTCACGCATTTTTACGTTTAGGGACCGATTATCAAGACAATTATTACGAATACGATATCCCTTTAAAGGTTACCAACCCAGGCACCCGCGACCCCGAGCAAGTGTGGCCTGCACAAAACCGGATGGAAATTGAGTTTACGCTTTTTCAATTGGCAAAAACCGCTCGTAATGCAGCTTTACTAACTGTACCAGCTACAGCTGTAATAAACGAACCATTTGTTTATCAAAGCGGTACATATAGCGTAATTATTAAGGGTCAGCCCGATTTAAGTAAAGTACGTACCATAATGTTAGGGGTACGTAACCCATTAAAACCTTTACCCCCTGCTATAAGTACCGACGATGGCGATGATAAAACTGCCGAGGTTTGGTTTAATGAATTAAGAGTAACCGATTTCGACCAACGTGGAGGATGGGCTGCAACCGCCCGTATGAATGCCCAATTGGCCGACTTTGGAGATGTAACCGTATCGGCAAACCAAACTTCAATAGGTTTCGGCTCTATAGAACAAAGGGTTAGCGAAACCCGTAGAAGCGAAGATAAAGCAATTGATATTGCCACAAGTTTAGAACTAGGCAAATTTTTCCCTGATAAAACGGGGATAAAATTACCAGTTTCGGTAAGCTATGCCAAACAAATAGGAACGCCACAATTCGACCCTCGAAATCCTGATATTGAATTAAAAACTGTTTTAGCCGCCCAAACCGCCCAACAACAAAAAGAGATTTTAGAATATTCGCAAAATGTAACCGAACGTAAAAGTTTAAACTTTACCAATATCCGAAAAATAAAAACTGACCCTCAAGCAAAAAATCATTTATGGGATGTGGAGAATTTAAATGCCAGTTATTCTTATAATGAAAATAACCACCGAGATTTTATAAACAAAAGCACCATTCAAAAAAATTATCGTGGAGCTTTGGGTTACAACTTTAACAGCAATCCTAAATTTTACTCGCCATTAAAAAAATTGATAAAATCAAACCGTTTGGCGCTTTTAAAAGATGTGAATATAAATTTACTGCCATCGGTTTTAAACTTTAGAATAGAGGTTGATAGGCTTTATTCCGAAAACTCGTTACGAGACAATAACGACCCAACAAACTTTATCCCAATAAACACCACTTTTAATAAAAACTTTTTAATAAACCGTATTTATGGTATAAGTTGGGATTTAACAAAATCATTAAAAATGGATTTTAACGCCACAAACCTTGGCGTAGTTGACGAACCCGAAGGTCGTATAACCGGCTTTAAACGTGATACGGTAATGCAGAACTTGAAAAAACTAGGTCGCACAACCGATTATAACCACACCATAAACTTTAGCTACACAGTACCTTTAGCTAAAATACCGGGTTTAGATTTTGTTACTTTAATAGCCCGTTACCAAACCAATTTTAACTGGAAAGCCGAGCCACTTTTAACACTTGATAACCCCGATATTAATTTTGGTAACAGCATACAAAACCAGCGTACCGTACAAATAAACCCCACCGCAAACTTTGTAAACTTATTCAACAAGTTTGGGTTTTACCGTAAATTAACGCCAGCAGATAGTACCGTAAAACTAACCATTACCCAAAGCATTTTAAAAGCTTTAATAAGTTTAAAAAATGTTAGCGGTACATATACCAAAAACGAAGGCACATTTTTACCAGGCTATTTACCTAAAACAAAATATTTTGGTTACGATTTTGATGCAAACGCCCCTGGTGTAGGCTTTTTATTAGGATCGCAAAACGATATTAGAGGTAACGCTTTAGCTAACGGATGGACTACCAACGATCCACTACAAAACCAGTTGTACGTAAATACGCTAGATACCAAATTAAATTTACGTGGTACAATGGAGCCTCTTACTGATTTGCGCATAGAACTTACTGCATTTAAAAACGAAACTAAAAACTATTCAACTAATTTTAGGTTCGATAATGACAAAAAACAATTTGATAACCTAAGTCCTATAACTACAGGTAGTTACAGCGTATCGTTTATAGCTTTAAAAACAGCATTTACCGATAAAAATTCGGACGCAAACTCGGCCGTGTTCCAAAACTTTTTAGCCAACCGAGAAATTATATCAAAAAGATTAGCTAGCCAAAATCCAAACAGCAATGGCACTATAGAAGATGGCTTTGTCGATGGATATGGTAAAAACTCGCAAGATGTAATAGTACCTGCATTTATAGCGGCATATAAAGGTAGCAATGCCAGTTCAACATCTACCAATAGTTTCCCAAGCATACCTTTACCCAACTGGCGTTTAACGTATAACGGATTAACAAAAATTCCGTTTTTAAGTGAGATTTTTAGTTCTATTGATTTAACACACGGCTACATATCAACCTATAACGTAAACTCGTTTAACACCCTAATCCGCTATGGCGAAACCAATGGAGCAGCTAGTGTACGAGATGTAAACGATAACTTTTTGCCCGCTTTTCAGTTTTCGCAAGTAACTATACAAGAACAGTTTTCGCCACTTTTGGGTTTAGATATGAGATTTAAAAACGATATATCGGCCAATTTAGAATATCGAAAATCAAGAGGCTTAAGTTTTGGAATAACCAACAGCCAACTGGCGCAACAAAACGATGAAGCAATTGTGTTTGGCTTAGGTTACCGTACCTCAAAGTTTAGGTTTCCTTTCGGGATTTTAAAAGGCGTAACCCTAAAAAACGACTTAAATTTTAGGGTAGATGTTGCCATCCGTGATAACAAAACAGTAATTTACCGAGCCGATATTAACCAAGCCGAAATATCAACAGGATCTAAAAATATAACCTACCGCCCAAGTATAGATTATGTGATAAACCCAAGGCTAAACCTACGCTTGTTTTACGACACCAATATTACCAAGCCTTACACATCGCAAAGTTTTATAACCGCATTTACCAACTTTGGTGTAAATGTAAAGTTTACGATACAGTAGGGAAGGGGGATTTGCGTTTTAAATTATTGTGAGTTAGTGTTTGATGTTAGTGTTTTCCAACAATGATTGGCACATCATCAAAATGTTTCAAGCCGCCTTTAATAATTAAAAAGTTAGTAAATGAGCATCGAATAATTCTTATATTATTGAAAGAAATAAAAAAACTGTTACATTTAGATTATGAGAACTTTAACACTAAATATACCAGACTCTGTAGAAGTTGATAATAAAGATTTAGCAATGCTTGTTTCTTCACAACTTTATGAACAAGGAAAACTTTCATTAGGGCAAGCAGCGGAAGTTGCTGGCTTAACTAAAAGAACATTTGCTGAATTATTGGGCAGCTACAATGTTTCTATATTTAATTTTCCGGCAACAGATTTATCAAGTGATGTAGCCAATGCATAATACAATTATTTCAGATACCAGCTGTTTTGTAGTAATTGAGGCAAACGGCAAGTTAAGCCTTTGTGTAGACTATAAAGCAAAACGAAAGACTTCAACAAGCAAACCTACCGCACATTTTGCACATTTGGTTGCCCGACACAAATGCCAACCCTTCGCATAACCAAAAAAGCAATTTTTTACCAAATTATCGATAGACAAAATTGTAACTTACAACGGTAAAACGACACCAAAATTAATGACTTTAGACCAGTACCTAGACAACATAAACCAACGATACAAACTTGGAAATGCCACCGAGCATACTTTTAGGGGCGACTTGCAGACACTTATTGAAAGTATTGTGCCCACCGTTAGGGCAACCAACGAACCAAAAAGACAAACTTGCGGAGCACCCGACTATATTCTTACAAAAAAAGAAAACTTGTCCCGATACGATAGCGGGATACCTGTTGGTTTTATTGAAGCAAAAGACATTGGCGACAAAGACCTTGAGGGAGCTAAGAAAACAGGAAACAAAGAACAGTTTGACCGTTATAAGGCTTCATTAAATAACTTAATTTTTACCGATTATTTAGACTTTCATTTATACATTGACGGAATTTTTGTAACGAAAATTGCAATTGCCGAGCTTCAATTTCCTTCCCATGGAGGGGTGCCCAACGGGCGGGCTGGTACAATAACCCCATTACCCGAAAACTTCGCAGCATTCATCAATCTAATCAAAGATTTTTCAACCCACGTTGGGCAGACAATAAAAAATCCCAGAAAACTGGCAGAAATGATGGCGGGCAAAGCTCGCCTTCTTTCTGATGTTATTGAAAAGGCTTTGACAAGTGACGAAGCAAATAAAGAAGACAGCACACTTAAAGACCAGATGAACGCCTTTAAGCAAATCCTTATTCACGACATTACGCCCAAAGGTTTTGCTGATGTGTATGCGCAAACCATTGCTTACGGAATGTTTGCGGCTCGTTTACACGACCCTACTTTACCCACTTTCAGCCGTCAAGAAGCCGCTGAACTAATCCCAAAATCAAATCCCTTTTTGCGCAAACTGTTTGGCTACATAGCTGGTCCTGATATTGACGACCGGATTAAATGGATAGTTGACAGTTTGGTAGATATATTTTTGGCTTGCGACGTTGCCGACATTTTAAAAAATTACAACCCCCACCGAGCCTCCCCCAAAGGAGGAGGACAAACTGGAGAAGACCCAATTATCCATTTTTATGAAACTTTTTTAAGTGAATATGACCCGAAATTAAGAAAAGCAAGAGGCGTTTGGTACACACCTGCACCAGTTGTAAATTTTATTGTACGAGCAGTTGATGATATTTTAAAAACAGAGTTTGATTTACCGCTAGGACTTGCCGATAGTAGTAAAACAAAAATAAAAGTAAACCAACAAGGAAAACAAGTTGAGCAAGAAGTTCATAAAGTACAAATACTTGACCCAGCCACAGGTACAGGAACTTTTTTAGCCGAAACCATAAAACACATTCATAAAAAGTTTGAAGGGCAAAAAGGAATTTGGAGCAAATATGTAGAAACACATTTATTGCCACGCCTTAATGGATTTGAGTTGCTGATGGCAAGTTATGCAATGGCACATTTGCAATTAGATTTACTACTTACCGAAACAGGCTACAAGCCCACGGACACATTCCCCTCCTTTGGAGGGGTGCCCAACGGGCGGGGTGGTTCTTCACAGCGCCTACGTGTTTACCTCACCAACAGTTTGGAAGAAAGCCACCCCGACACAGGAACTTTATTTGCCAATTGGTTAAGCACAGAAGCCAACGAAGCCAATCATATAAAACGAGATACGCCAGTAATGTGTGTAATTGGTAATCCACCTTATGCAGTAAGTAGTACGAATAAAAATGAATGGATTGAAAAATTAATTTCAGACTATAAAAAGGACTTAAACGAAAAAAGCTACAACTCACTTTCAGATGATTATGTGAAATTTATCCGTTATGGTCAACATTACATTGAAAAAAACGGAAGTGGAATTTTGGCCTATATTTCTAATAATAGTTTTATTGATGGATTAGTTTTTCGTCAAATGCGTAAGTATTTATTAGAGAGCTTTGACCAAATTTACATTATTGATTTACACGGAAACGCTAAGAAAAAAGAAGTTTGCCCTGATGGTTCAGCAGACCAAAATGTATTTGATATTATGCAGGGTGTTTCCATAAATATTTTTGTAAAAACAGGAAAGAAAAAGAAAAATGAATTAGGAAAAGTTCAACATCTCGACTTACAAGGTAAACGAGAATTTAAGTATGATTTTCTTAATGAAAATAACTTGCAATCTTTAAAATGGAATAAATTAGAACCTTCCGCCCCTAATTATTATTTCGTTCAAAAGAACTTTTTAGAAATTGAGTTATATAATAAAGGATTTAAAGTTGATGAACTTTTCCCAACAAATAGCGTAGGTATTGTTACTTCTAAAGACGCAGTTCTTATTGGTTATTCTAAGGAAGAAATAGTAAACCAAGTTGAAACTTATTACAATATCAAAACTGATAAATCATTAATTCTAAAAATTGATTATAGAATATTCGATAAAAGGTTGATTTACTATGATAAAAAACTAATTGATAGGGCAAGAGATAACGTAATGCAACACATATTACAGAAAAATATTGTCTTAAATATACCCAAACAAGCAATAAAAGGATTCAAACATATTTTTATTGGAAACTCTCCTTGCGATAAAAACTTTATTGATTCGGCTGGTCAGTTTGGAGCAGGAAATGCTTTCCCACTCTACATATATCACGAAGAAACTACCCAAAAAGCAACTAGCCAAACACCAGCAAGAACACCCAACCTAAACACAGAAATTGTAAATCAAATAGCAGAGAAATTAGGTTTAATTTATAATCCAAATCCAAAAAACCCTTTTGAAACAGGCAGAAACATTGTTTTAAATGCGATAAAAAATAATCCAAATGCTTCTGCCCCAAAAAGTAGTCATTCCTTATTACACCCAATTGATATTTTAGATTACATCTATGCAGTTTTACATTCGCCAAAGTACCGAGAGAAATACAAAGAATTTTTAAAAATTGATTTTCCGAGAGTGCCTTATCCAAATGACCAAGACACCTTTTGGCAATTGGTTAAATTAGGCGGTGAAATCCGACAAATTCATTTATTAGAAAGCCCTGTAGTTGATAAATTCATTACACAATATCCAATAGACGGTGATAATGTGGTTAGAAAAACACGCTTTATACATTCCCCTTTTTTGGAGGGGTGTCCGCAGGACGGGGTGGTTGGCAAAGTTTTTATTAACGATACGCAGTATTTTGACAATGTACCACAAACCGCTTGGGAGTTTTACATTGGCGGTTATCAACCAGCTCAAAAATGGCTCAAAGACCGCAAAGAAAGAACACTTGAATTTGAGGATATTTTACACTATCAAAAAATTATTGTTGCGTTATCAGAAACGGATAGATTGATGAAAGAGATTGATAAGATAGAAATTAATTAAACCCAAAAATATAATGATATGATTAGAAAATTAAAAACATCTCAAATTCAAGATTTATTAAGACTTCGTGAGACAGGTATGGGCTATCAGTTTATTGAAGCAGAAACGGGCTATTATGGTACAAAAAAAAATACCTGGTTTTAAATTCTCAAATGATTATTGATGACACTCCACAAATTTTAAATGAAGTAAAAAGTGTCTTTAAGAGTGGCTATCGAACAGTATTTCTAAGTGCACTAGAAGTTGAATTGAAAAATATTAGATTAGTTGAGAATCTTTCAAATTTTAATATCAAGACATTGTCTGCCACAAAAAAAACTGGTGCAATTGATCAAAATTATGAAATAGCAGATGGTAAGGAAATTTTTAGCCGTCTTTCAGCCTATGAAGATGACAAGAGGGTTGATACAGTCAATAAAAGACTTTTAGAGGGTAGTTTTGCTACAACATACTACGACTACCAATATTGTAAGAATAACAAAATAAATCCTGTTGAAAGATATGCATTGCCAAATAATGAGGATATTAAATGGGCTTTTCATTTTCAGCCACTTCAAGTCGATTTACTGAAACGAGGAGTGGTTGAACCAGCAAATAATCACAGCGGAGGTGGCGTTGAAGCATATTTTGAATTCGGAACCTCAAAAAATACATTCTTGGACAAAACAACATATTGATGGAAAAGATGCAAAAAATAAGGCTACCGGATAATTATATAAAACAATTAATTAATACCCCTGAAAACGGGATGGGTTTTCACAATGTTGATTTACATTTAAAAAATGGAGAAGTATTGAAAAATATAATTGTTTTGAATTGTTCAATTCTAACTTTAGAAAAAACTTTAAAGTTGGACGTTGACAACATTAGTCAAATTGTAATTTCTAAAACTTAACATATCTTAACCTTTTGCAGTCATACACATTTGCAAGCAGTACAAGCCAAAGCTCGCAATAGATAACGCTTGTGCAACCGCACAAGCACACTGCAAACCATTGAATGTAAACTACTAAAAGTGGTTTGTAAAAATTGGCGTTTCAATGCTCCGCAAGCAATTTCGTGGCAAAAATCGCAAACTTCCTCAGCTGAAATTCTTTATACTTGCTTCTCCCCAAACTTCACGTACATAAAATACGCCATCGCACCAAAAATGGGCAATAAACACACTATACTAATCCACAATACTTTTTTTAGTTGGCTAAATTTGTTGTTTTTAAAAATGTAAAATATGGTTACAACATCCACCAATAAAGGGAAAATAACCACCAATAAAACCGCTAAGGTAAACTGCATAATATTTATATTTTTTAAAGCCAAATCTATTTTGCGTTCGCCAATTTGCTGGCGCCAAAGGGCGTAATACAATCCTTTTTCTTCAACTAAATCTTGGTGTTTACCTGTTTCAATAATTTGGCCTTTTTTTAAAACAAAAATTCTATCGGCATGTAATCCGTACAACTAATGTTAACTTAGAAAATTTACCGAATGGAATACCGTCACCTTAAAAGATACCCGTTCGGGTTTTAAAACAACTGCATTATATTTTTTATACCCGTTCGGTTCTTTTTAATATATTTTCCTATATTTACACCCGTAAAGGTATAGCAACTCAATGAGCAACTTATCATCATTTATCAAGTATCAACGCAAAAAGGTAAAGCTAACGCAAGAAGATCTTGCTGCAAAAGCAGGGGTTGGCATACGTTTTATTCGTGAAATGGAGCAAGGTAAAGAAACCATGCAATTAGATAAAGTAAATCAGGTGTTGGCTTTGTTTGGGTTTAACTTAATACCCAGTAAACAACAAATTGATGCATACGATATTTTTTGGAACTACTTTAATAAAGCTGTAAAAATAACATTAATAACCAAGCTAGTTAAATATGGTATTATTATAAAAGAAATTACAGATAAAAAAGAAGGCAAAATTTGTGCATGGCAATTTGTGGCAAATAATAATGCCATAAAATATCAGCAAAAACCAGCCGATAACTTAACCGAAATTGTTTTGCATAACGATATTGAAACAATTGAGGAACTTAATTAATGAAAAAAGGATGGGTATATAAAAAAGAAAAACTAAGTGGCACTGTTTGGGAAGACGAAAACGGATATCATTTTGAATATGAAAAAAAGTACTTGCAAAATCCAGTTTATGGAGCAGTAAGTAGAACGTTGCCATTACGTTCGGAGGAATTTATAGATAAAAATATGTTGCCTTTTTTCGACGGACTTATACCAGAAGGGTGGCTGCTACAAATAGCTATTGATAACTGGAAACTTAACCCACGAGACCGAATGACACTGCTACTTACACTTTGTAAAGATTGTATTGGTGATATTAGCATTAGAAACGAAAAATATAATGAACTGCCTACTTTGTTATAAACCCTTGGATAAAGGTGAAATAGATTATCATGCAAAATGTGTGATGAAAACCTTTGGCTTAAAGCAAATGCCCGAAATTGATATTGATGAAAAAAAATTGACCACCTACGCAAAGAAAATTGTAGGTGCGAATACCGCTTTAACAGGGGTGCAACCCAAATTAAGTTTGTGGCTTGATAAGTGTAAAAAAAATATTCGTTTCACTATTGTGGATGACAAGAGCAACTATATTATAAAACCGCAAAGTAAAACCTATAAATTTTTACCCGAAAACGAAGATTTATGTATGCACCTTGCTAATACATTTGGAATTGAGACGGCAAAACATAGTTTAATAAGATTGCCGGCAGGCGAATTGGCATATATTACACAACGGTTTGATAGGGAAAATGAACGCAAATTGTCTTGTGAAGATTTATGTCAACTTTCTGAAACATTAACAGAGCATAAATACAGAGGCAGCTACGAAAAAACAGGCAAAATTATTAAGCAATACGCTACCCAATCTGGTCTGGATACTTTACATTATTTTGAATTGGTAGTATTCAGTTTCATAATAGGCAATGCGGATATGCACCTGAAAAATTTTTCAATGTTAGAAAAAACAGATGGAGAATTTTCATTAAGCCCAGCCTATGATTTGGTAAGCACAATGCTGGTAATAAAAAACGAATCAGAACAAATGTCGTTGACGCTTAATGGCAGAAAAAATAAAATAACTAAAAATGATTTTATGGCTTTAGCAATCAATCTTGCGATAACAGAAAAGCAAGTTGAAAATAGCTTTAATTCATTTTCAAAAAAATTGAAATCAGCGCAATGGTGGATTGAAAGTAGTTTTTTACCCGAAGCTCAAAAATTTAATTTAAACAAAATCGTAACAGAAAGATTAAATTTACTGTGTTATTGAAAATAACAGTTATTATAATAAATCATTTTAAACAGAGAGCCTACAAATTTTACCTGCCCAAGTTTGCGAGAAAATTTGGGCAGCAGCTATCCTTTAATCCTGTATTGAAAGAATTTTAGGAAGCCTTTAGCGAGGGGTAAATAGCAGTGATTTACCCTTACGGGGATTTAAAAATTGTACCGTTTTATGCTCCTAAAAAAAGTATACCAAACCAATCAATTTAAAAACACACCCAAACCACTAAAACACAAGCAGCTTAAAAGCACAAAGTAGGTATCAAAATCCCTGCCTCTTCCCTGCAAACTTTACATACATAAAATACCCCATTGCCCCAAAAATGGGCAATAAGCAAACTATACTAAACCACAAAATTTTTTTTAGTTGGCTTAATTGGTTGTTTTTAAAAATGTATATAATGGTTACCACATCCACCAAAAGAGGGAAAATAATAACCAACAAAACGGCAAGTGTAAACTGCATAATGTTTTAAAATTTAAATATCTTCGGTTTGGCGTTCGCCTATTTGTTGACGCCAAAGTGCGTAATACAATCCTATTTCGGCAACTAAATCGTGGTGTTTGCCGGTTTCAACAATTTGCCCTTTTTCTAAAACAAAAATCTTATCGGCATGCATAATGGTTGATAAGCGATGGGCAATTAAAATAGTAATTTGCTGCACCTCTTTTGCTACGGCTTTAATGGTGTCGGTAATTTCTTCTTCGGTAATAGAATCAAGCGAGGATGTTGCTTCATCAAAAACCAAAATATTAGGTTTGCGTAACAATGCCCTAGCAATAGACAAACGCTGTTTTTCGCCTCCCGAAACTTTAACACCACCCTCGCCAATAACAGTATCTAAACCGTTTGCTGCTCGGGCTAATAATGTTTGGCAAGCGGCTTGTTTCAACACCTGTAAACAATCTTCATCGCTGGCGTTGGGTTGTACAAATAATAAGTTTTCGCGTATGGTCCCCGAAAAAAGTTGGGTATCTTGGGTTACAAAGCCTATTTTTTCTCGCAGTTCGTCTAAATTAATTTGCGTACTGCTTACGTTGTTGTAGTTTATGGTGCCATTTTGTGGCGCATACAATCCCACCAAAAGTTTTACCAAAGTAGTTTTACCCGAACCCGATGGGCCAACAAAGGCAATAGTTTCGCCTTTTTTTACGCTAAAGTTAATGTGAGTTAAGGCATTGTTTTTTGCCGTTAAATGTTTAAAGCTTACATTATTAAATGTTAAGCTATTTAATATACCAATGGTTTTTGGGTTTTCGGGTTTAACCTCAACCGGCATTGCCATAATGTTGTGGAAATTTGATAACGAAGCTTCGGCCTCGCGGTAGGTAAGAATGATGTTACCAAACTCCTGTAAAGGGCCAAACAAAAAAAACGAGTAAAACAAAAATGTAAAGTATTGACCAGCCGATATATCGTTACTAAAAATAAGCAACAATAAAATAATTACCATTGCACTACGTACAAAATTTACGGTAGTGCCTTGTAAAAAGCTCATACTGCGTACGTATTTCACTTTTCGTAACTCTAAATCTAATATTTTAAAAGTGGTTTTGTTTAAGCGATTAATTTCTTGACCAGCTAAACCTAAACTTTTTACCAGCTCAATATTGCGTAACGATTCGGTGGTTGAACCCGCCAACATCGTAGTTTCTTTAACAATTGCTTTTTGTATTACCTTAATTTTTTTGCTTAAAAACCAACTTACTGCAAAAATTAAGGGTATTGCTGCAAAGTAAACCAAGGTTACTTTATAACTCACATTTAGCGAGTAAAATATAACGAAAACCATACCCACTAAACTGGTAAAAACAATATTTATAAACGCGATAATAAACTTTTCGCTATCGGTTCGCACTTTTTGTAAAATGCCTAAAGTTTCGCCACTCCGTTGGTCTTCAAAGGTTTGGTAGGGCAGTTGCAGCGAATGTTTTAGGCCATCGGCATACATTTGTGCCCCTAGTTTTTGGGTAATAATGTTAGCAAAATAATCTTGAAAGTTTTTTGCTATTCGCGATACCATTGCGGCACCAACAGCTATACCAATTAGTTTTAATATGCCGTTTACGTATTCGGATTTAGATAAAATATCCTTTTTATTGATAAAACTATCCACAATTTTACCAGTTATATGTGGGTCTAGTAACGAAAAACATTGGTTTATAGTCGCAAATAAAAGCGCCAATGCAATTAAGGGTTTGTAATTTTTTAAATAGGATAATAGTATTTTCATTTAAAATTTTGAGGATTTATTCATAGTTTTAGTATCAAAAAAAGCCTTTTAAAGATTTTTTCTTGATATTTTATAAAGATATAAAACTAATTTTGGTGGTTTAGCAAATTTGCTTCAATTTAAAAAAATAACATCAAAATTATATGTTTAACAAATTTCTGTGTTTGGTTATAACTTTACTTTTAAGTCAATACCAAAATACTAGTGCCCAACAAAAAACTCCCTACATTCAAAGTATAAACTCGCCCAATAAATGGGTCGATTCGGTTTATAAACGTATGCACCGACGCCAAAAAATCGCCCAATTATTTATGATTAGGGCTCATACCAACCGTGGGCAAGCCTACGAAGATTCGGTAGCTAAAGTAATACAGAAAGAACAAGTTGGTGGATTGGTGTTTTTTCAGGGTGGTCCAGCAAGGCAAGCCGCCTTAACAAACCGCTACCAAACCCTATCAAAAATACCCTTAATGATAGCAATGGATGCCGAATGGGGTTTAGCTATGCGTTTAGATAGTACAACGGCTTACCCTTTTCAACTAACCTTGGGTGCTATACAAAACAATAATTTGTTGTACAAAATGGGGCAACAAATAGCTAAAGATTTTAAACGATTGGGTATGCATATTAATTTTGCGCCTGTAATGGATATTAACAACAATCCTAACAATCCTATTATTAACTACCGCAGCTTTGGCGATAATAAATTTAATGTAGCCGCAAAAAGCATTGCTTATATGAAAGGTATGCAAGATGCTGGGGTGTTAAATACGGCAAAACATTACCCTGGCCATGGCGATACCGATGTAGATTCGCATTACGATTTACCTCAACTAAACTTTAGCACTAACCGTTTAGATTCGTTAGAAATGTACCCCTTTAAGCAAGCAATAAAGCAAAATTTAAGCGGTGTAATGGTAGCGCACATGAACATACCGGCATTAGATAGCACAAAAAACCTGCCTTCAACACTCTCTAAACCCGTTATTACGGGATGGCTGAAACAAAAACAAGGTTTTAAAGGCTTGGTTTTTTCTGATGCGATGGAGATGAAAGGCGTTGTAAAATTTTTTGCTAATGGCCAAGCCGATGTTTTGGCGTTAATTGCCGGTACAGATGTTATTGAATTATCCGAAAATTCGTTACGAGCCGAAAAGTTAATCAGAAAAGCAATACATAAACGAAAATTAACTTGGGATGATATTTCAGAAAAAGTAAAGAAAATTTTATATGCTAAATATTGGGTAGGTTTAAATAATTACCAAATGGTAAGTACACAAAATGTGGTAACAGACCTTAATAACCCCGAGGCAAAAATACTAAAACAACAACTGGCCGATGCCGCAATTACCATTTTAAAAGGTGCAGATAGTTTAAGCCTAAGCAAAAGTTTTATTACTAAAACTGCTATACTAAATATTGGAAGCCCACAAATTTCTTTATTTGCCAAAGAATTAAAAAAGGAAGATTTAAAAGCTAGCATTTTTGTAATACCTAAAAATGCATCGCTGCTTGATTTGCAAATTATTAAAACCCAATTGGCAGGTTTTGATAGGATAATAATGGCCATACACGACACCCGCAAACGCCCCCTTAGCACATTAGATTACAATAACAACGTTAAACTTTTTATTGCCGATATGGCGCCAAAAAGTGACGTTAGCATAGTTTTTGCAAACCCGTATACCATTGCCGGTTTACCCGGGATAGAAAAATGCAAAACCCTAATGGTAGCCTACCAAGATATGGACGAGTTAGAAATTGCAGCAGCGAAAGTTATAATGGGCAAATTAAAAGCAACAGGCAGATTGCCCGTTACCATAAATGCGTTTTTTAAACCGTAGGGGCGGCCCTTGTGGTCGCCCAAAAAAGATAAAACACAAACATACGAAAAACCCAAAACCCTTCGGGATATTCTAACCAATAACCAGGGCAACCGCTTTTAAACTACCATCATTAACTCCCTGTATTCTAAGTTGCAACTAGCTTTTAGTTTTTTTCTTCTTATAGATATTTTATTTATTTTA